>JAIPFN010000148.1 GCA_021736615.1 Phycisphaerae bacterium
ATTGGTTTCAGGGTCAGAAGCAAACGGGGCACGCAATTCAGGATTTGGGCCAACCGGAATCTGAAAGAGTATATGGTCAAGGGCTTTGTAATGGATGACCAGCGGCTGAAAAATCCGGATGGCAGGCCGGATTATTTCGATGAACTGTTAGAGCGTATTCGTGACATCCGCGCATCGGAAAAACGCTTTTACCAAAAACTGCGTGACTTGTTTTCACTTAGCAGCGATTACGACAAAACCGATAAAACAACACAGATGTTTTTTGCTGAAACGCAGAACAAACTGATTTTTGCCGCAACGGATCAGACAGCCGCAGAATTGATCGTTTCAAGAGCCGATGCGGATAAGCCCAATATGGCTTTGACATCGTGGAAAGGAACCATCGTCCGCAAACAGGATATTTTAATCGCCAAGAACTATCTTGCAGAAGACGAGATCGATACTCTCAACCGGCTTGTTGTTATATTTCTGGAGACAGCCGAATTAAGGGCCAAAGACAGGATTGATATAACGCTGGATTTCTGGCGGGAAAATGTCGATCGAATCCTTGATTTCAGTGATAAGAAAATCCTTAAAGGTGTCGGTGAAATCAGCCATTCTCAAATGGAAAAACAGGTCAGGGAGATTTACGAAAGCTTTGACAAAAAAAGAAAAGCATTTGAAGCCCAGCAGGAAGACCTGAAAGAAATTGAAGAACTCAAAAAATTAGAAAATCAAATAGAGCAGAAAAAAAGTCTCTGATTGTGATAAATTGCCTAACCCACCGAAAAATGCTCCTTGAGCCTTAAGTTGACTTTTTCATCTTAGCCGCTCTTACCCACGAGATGATGCAGGTTATTATCATCACTATGTGTGCCATCGTCTCAACGCTTTCTTCAAGAAAAATGTGCATTTCTTCTTCTGACGGCAGGTGGACGTATCTGAAAACTCTTCTTGCGATAAGTTGCGACAGCAGGTAACAGCTAAACGCGGTCCACGCCCAGACTTCCACTGCATTTCCGCTGAAAAAACTGCCAAGCTGATCTTTTCGCATAACTGCCCAAACCGCAAGCAATACCAGCGCCACATATATACCATTGCTTGTCCCTGCGAAATGCCATTCTCTGCAAAAGAAAGCCGCACACAAAGCCAGCATGAAAAACTGAAATTCCTGCCTGTACTTAATAGCCTGGATACCAAATCCTGCAACGGAAATACCCACGAGTATCAGTGCTATATCCTCATTGGCTCCGCGCGAGACCAGGTCTCCCTTACCGATAGCATGTGCAATATAAACCCATGCCATCGCCGCCGGACCAAGCAAAAATGGCCACAAACGACACAAAGATTTCTTACTATTACATTCGCTTTTTGCAGTCATTAAAAACTCCATTGCTGATATTATTTTAAATTACATTGAATATAATAGTAAAATTCTAAAAATAATACAAGGCAAAAACGTGTCCATGGCTTAATTTGGATTTCAGATATTTCTCTTGCATATTGGCTGAATGTGATTAATATGATTTAGTTAATTTTGTTTAAGCATGGGGTATTATTAAATGTCAAATTCAAATATAAATCTTTACTATAAAAACGTAACCGCAGACGTCGTCGGCGCAGAACATGGGATTTCGTCAAATCAGTTCGACGAGCTTGCCGACCAGACCAAACCGCTTATCCAGCAGCTAAACGACCAGCGTAAAGCCGGCAAGGTCATGTACCGTGAACTTCCCTACAACGAGGACTACCCCGCACAGGTCAAAGCCGTCGCCGAGACCCTCAAGGGCGACTGCGAAAACTTTGTAGTTCTGGGCATCGGCGGTTCGGCACTGGGTAATATCGCCGTCCAGACCGCTCTGAACCCGTATATGTACAACATGGACGAAAAACAGCGTAACGGCTGTCCGCGTCTGTTCGTCTTCGACAATGTCGATCCCGTCCAGATCGCAAGCTTCATCGACTGGGTCGGCGACAAGCTCGACAAGACCATCTTCAACGTCATCAGCAAATCCGGCAGAACCGCCGAGACCGCAAGTGTTTACCTGGTAATGAAAAAGCTCCTCGAAGAAAAACTTGGCGACAAAGCTGCTTCGCGTATCATCGCCACAACTGATGCCAATGAAGGCACCCTCCGCCAGATATCCGACGAATCCGGTTATCGCACACTCGTCGTTCCGGATGGAGTAGGCGGCAGGTGGAGCGTCCTTAGCCCGGTCGGCTTGTTAAGTGCAGCCGTTTGCGGAATCGACATCGACGGTCTGCTCGAAGGTGCCCGCCAGATGGACAAACGCGTTATCACTACTGATTTCTACAATAACCCCGCCGCTATCAACGCCGCGGTAAATTGGAACTACTACAACGCAGGCAAACCGATCTCGGTTATGATGCCTTACTGCTATGCCCTTAAGGACTTGTCCGACTGGTACCGCCAGCTATGGGCAGAGAGCCTCGGCAAGACAAAGGACCTCTCCGGCAACGACGTATTCGTCGGACCAACCCCTGTCAAGGCACTGGGAACAACCGATCAGCACAGCCAGGTGCAGCTCTACCGCGAAGGACCCAACGACAAGCTCTTTACCTTCCTGCAGGTCAAAGATTTTGCTCGTGACATCGTCATAGGCCCGGAGCCTGAATGCGCACCGGAACTTGGCTATCTCGCAGGCTCAAAAATGTCCAAACTGCTAAACGCCGAAAAAGTCGCTACAGAATACGCATTGCTAAAGGACCATCGTCCGTGCCTGACGGTTATGTTCGATAAGGTAAATGCACAGACAATCGGCCAGTTCATATATCTCTTCGAGGTCACAACCTCCATCACCGGCCTGCTTTTCGACATCAACGCCTACGACCAGCCGGCCGTAGAACTCGGCAAGGAAGCAACTTTTGCCCTGATGGACAGGCCCGGATTTGAGGAAATGGCAGAAAAAATCACGCCAGTTGCAAATTTGGACGATAAATTCATAGTTTAGTGGTGATTATCAATTAGTGAAATTTGTCCTGAGAAGGTTAGAAAATGGATTATGCAGTGATAATGGCAGGCGGTACCGGCAAGAGGCTTTGGCCGCTCAGCCGTGAAAAACGTCCGAAACAGGTTCTAAAGCTCATCGACGGCAAAACCCTGCTGCGCAGGTGTTTTGAGCGGCTTACGTTGATTTTCGACGACCGAAATATTATTGTCCTTACCAATGCCGGTTACGCAGACACCGTCCGCGAAAACCTTCCCGAGGTTCCTCACGGAAACGTCATCGCAGAGCCTGCCGTCCGCGACACAGCCGGTGCCATCGGTCTTGCCGCGACCGTTTTGAGCAAATATGACCCGGATGCGATGATGGCTGTCGTCACCGCAGATCAGCTTATAGAGCCGGATAGCGTCTTTCATAAGGCCATGGTCGACGCTTTGCATTTCGTTAATAACAAGCCCGAATCGATGCTCACTTTCGGCATTAAGCCTACATTCGCCAGCACTCAGCTTGGCTATATCAAGCTCGGCCAGGCCAATGAATGTGAGAAATGCGACAATGAAATATTCCAGGTCGACTCATTCAGCGAAAAGCCCGATGCGATAACTGCAGCACAATACCTCGTCGATGGTAATTATGCCTGGAATTCGGGCATGTTCGTCTGGAAGGCATCGACGATCCTCAAGAACATGGCCGTCCATCTTCCCGCGGCAACCAAACCTCTAAAACAAATTCAATCCGACTGGGACGGTCCAAGGCAGGTCGAGACGCTCAACGAATGTTTTCTGAAACTCCCAAAGATCAGCATTGACTATGCCGTCATGGAAAAGGCAGAAAATGTTTATGCCATAAAGCTCGACTGCAAGTGGCTCGACATGGGTTCATTTGCCGCTCTTGCCGACATTATCACTTCCGATGCCAATAACAATATCGTCGTCGCCGGCACTAGCGAGGTCGTAGACAGCAAAAACAATATAATAGTCACAGAAGACAAGAACCATCTTATCGCTGTAATTGGGCTGGAAAATACCGTTGTTGCCCACACGCCGGATGCTACGCTGGTTTGCCCGATAGACCAGACCGAACGGCTCAAAGAGCTTATCGAGATGATCAGATCTCACGACGGTCAGAAGTACCTGTAGAGAAAGGCCTTATGCGGTATCTTGCAGTCGATCATGGTGAAAAGCGGACCGGCCTGGCCATTTGCGACAAAGCCGAGACCATGGCGTCTCCGCTGAAGGTCATCGTCGGACAGGGTGGTTTGGTAAAGCAGATCGTTAAGGTGGTTCAGGAAGAATGCATTGAAGCCGTGATCGTCGGATTGCCGCTGAATATGGATTCGACCGAAGGGCCAAGGGCCGAAAGCGTTCGAGTTTTCGGGGCAGAGCTTGAAAAGGCAACACAGGTGCCAGTGATTTATTATGATGAAAGACTGAGCAGTTTTGACGCCGAAAATAAGCTTGCAGGCCTCGATTTGACGCGAAAAAAGAAGAAAAAGCACCTCGACGCGGTGGCGGCGGCTTCCATACTCGAGGCTTTTTTAGATCATAAACATGGGGATGTACAAACTGATAGTGAATTGGATTTGCCGGGCAACCAGGAATTCTAGTGTTTCTTTGGCTTGTTATTTTTGAGTATGCTCGCATTTTTTTCTTCAATATTAAGATTTTAGGCGTATAATCAGAGTAGGCAACAGGCGACTGCGCATTCACTGAATGTTTGTAATATTGTAATCAACAACTTTTAAGGGGGCTAGATTATGGTAGTTGCAAAATATACCAAACCGAATATTTTAATGGTTAATGCTGCTGAAGATATTGCTCTTGCGGCGTTGGAGGGTTTTGTCGAGGCTTGCGAAAAGGCGATCGCCGAAAAAGGGGTTTTTCAGGTCGCAATATCTGGCGGGCACACTCCGGAGTTGTTTTTCAAGTTTCTAGGCGATACCGAGACCGGCAGGAGTATCAAATGGGATAAGGTTCAGATATTCTGGGTAGATGAACGGTGCGTTGAGCCGTATGCCGAGGCGAGCAATTACGCAATGGCCGCTCATGCATTTCTTGATAAGGTTAACATTCCGCTTGAGAATGTTCACCGTGTTTCCGGCGAGGCGAAGGACTATTCCGTTGCCGTTGCCGAGTATGAAGAGACTATTCGTAAGGTCTTCGATCTTGCAGAAGGTGAGTTTCCCAGTTTTGACTTGATGATCCTTGGGATGGGAGATGACGGGCATATCGGATCGCTGTTTCCCAATTCCAACGCACATTTTGATACGCAGGATATTGTAACGGCCGTTTACCTGATGAGCGGAGATTTTAACAGAATAACTCTTACGCATCCGGTTATATGCGAGGCAAAACAGTTATTTGTTCTGGTATCCGGTGAAAAGAAGGCAGTAATCCTGAAGGAGGTCTTAGAGGCCGAACCCGATGAAGTCAGATACCCGATTCACAGCTTATGGCCGATACTGGATAAGGTGAAATGGATAATCGACAACGATGCGGGGAAGCTGCTGACCGAAGAATAGGGCGAGCGGATTGCTCGGAATCGAAGTAGTCAGACCCTCGAAAAAGATTACCATAGGTTGACCGTTTCTTTACAGGTTTTCATTTCGCGGAATTTTATCGATCCATAATTACTGCTTAAAAGTGTTTTTATGGCTTGTTATCGAGGTTTCTGTAATGGCTGTAAATAAATAGATTTTCTATACCCAGTTTCCAAGGAGGGATTTACGTGCTGGGATTTGCCTTGGTTTAGGTAGAGCAATAAGCTTATCCTTTAAAACAAAAGGATTATTACAGCTGGAAGCGGAGCGGGCTATTTTGGGATCTTCAGCTTCATACCTGCTTTTAGTTCATAGTTATCAGGTATTTGTGGGTTTGCGTCTACGATCTTTATTATCATCATCGGATTGCCGTAGTATTTGTCGGCGATATCGTTAATAGTCTGGCCGGCGATGACGATGTGTGGTCTCGTGCCGTCACCAGCAGGTTTTTCAGCAGGGGGGATTTCTTTGGGTGGCATTTCGTCTATATTGTTGTCTATGACTTCTGGTGCAGCTGTGTCTTTTTTGAACTTGTCTTTTAGTCTCGATCTGAGGGAACCTTGCGAAAGGAATGAGATCATCAGGGTAGCTGCTATCAGCAGTACTACCCCGATGATCATTCCGATTTTAAGGTCTTTTGACATTTACTCTGAATCTTTATTCTTGCTGCCGATCAAAAGTATCGGAGCGGCGATAGCTATAGAAGAATATGTACCGACGATGATACCGGCGAGCATTGCGAATGTGAAACCTCGAAGTCCCGGACCTCCCCAGATGTACATGATCAGGACTACCAGGAACGTGGTGAACGATGTCAGCAATGTTCTGGAGAGTGTCTGGTTGATACTGTCGTTAATCATCTCTTTGGTAAGCTTATTGCTTTTGCCTTTGTTTTCACGAATACGGTCGAATACAACGATTGTGTCGTTAAGCGAGTAACCGATGATCGTCAGGAAAGCGGCGACGATGGCAAGGTCGATCTTGAAGTTCTGGATCAGCAAAGCCTGTCCTATTGCAGTTTGTGAAATCCAGTGGCAAGCCGTCAGCAGTCCAAGGACGATACAAACGTCATGGACCAGAGCGGCGATAGCGGCGAAACCGAAGTTAGCCGTTCCGAACCTGATCCAGATATAAGCGACGATGGCGATCAGCGAAAGTATGATAGCGATCAGAGCACTGTACATTGCTTCCTTACCGACGGACGGGTCGATCTGTGTGACTCTCGAAAGGGTGGTCTCAAGCGATGTTGCCGCCGCGATCTTTGCCTTTTCGTTTTCTTCCAGCTTTGCCAACTCATCGGCACTGAAGACACGATATCCCGCTTCCGGGTGGACAGTTACGTATACGAACTCTTTTACGGTGTCGTCGGGAGCCGGTTTTGTCAAGTTCGTTGACATCAGCTCATACTTGTACCACGCCAGTGTCTGCATATCGCTTTTAAATTGTATGTCTTTAAATCTTTGGACGAGATCTTTATACGTTGTCTCTTTGTCAAGCTTGCATGTGATTTTGACGCCGCCGATGTAGTCCGGCAGGTCGGCTGTTGTTTCGTCGATTTCCTGAACCGATACGATAGCGGCACCGAGGTTCTCTTTGATCTTCAGGTAACCTTCGAATGCGTCGCGAACAGCGTTATTTACCAATTCGTCAACAACCGGCTCTGTGACGTCAGCCTTTTCATTAAATGCCGCGGCCAGTACTTTTCTGACGAGAGCTTTGTTTACCTGGCTGGTGGAAACTTTAAATGTCAGGTTATCGTCCGAGGTGACGTTCAGGTTGTAAAGTGTTCCTGTGAAATCCTTTGCTGCTTTTTTGATTTCCGTCTTTACCGATTCGGCTGTCTGTCCGGCCTGGGCGAATGTGACGTCAGCTGTGGTTTTGTTAGTTTCAGTAGTTGTGATCTCGAACTGGTAATCTTTCTCTTTGCCAACCCTGTAAACCTTAGCGTTTATACCTTTTTCTTCGATCCTTTGTCTGACCCAATCTTCGGTGATCATTTTGTCGCCCTTGAGATCGACCGTAACGCTGGTTCCGCCTGTAAACTCGATGTCCCACTTATTGTCTTCGGTGTCGTCACGAAGCGTAAATACCGCAAGTCCGGCTATGATAAGAGTTGCCGAGATAACGAAGAACAATCCGCGTGCCGACATCCAATTGATATTCGGTTTTCCAATGAGCGACAACATGGTCAGTTTGCTCTTAAGAACCTTGATGTCCATCAGCGTATCGAATAATACGCGTGTGACAAACAGGGCGGTGAACATACTCGAAGCGATACCGAGCATTAGAATGATCGCGAATCCTTTGATCTCTTCGGAGGCTACCATATAGAGAATGAGAGCGACGAAGAATGTGGTGATGTTGGCGTCGAAGATTGTTCTGAAAGCCCGCTGATAACCGTTGGCTACGGCGCTGCGAAGCGAACCGCCGCGTGCCAGTTCCTCGCGTACGCGCTCGAAGATGAGTACGTTGGCGTCAACACTCATACCGATAGTCAGGATAAGACCTGCGATACCGGGCAGGGTGAATGTCCCGTCGAGTAATACCATCATTGCCAGGATGAACAGCAGGTTCATGCACAGTGCGATAACTGCGATGAAACCGGCGAGAAGGTAGTAAACGACCATAAAGGCGGCTACTGAGATAAGACCAAATTTACCGGCTTTAATACCCAGGTCCCGGTTTTCGGCACCGATGGTCGCACCAATTGTCTTTTCGGAGATGGGCACATCGGACATTCTTGCAGGGAACGAACCGGCGGTAAGCTTGTTGTCCATGTCGCCAACTTCCTGCTGGGAGAATTGGCCTGTGATGATTCCCTCTTTGCTGATTGCACTCTGGAGAACGGGTGCACTTATCGCCTGGTTGTCGAGGACGATGCAAAGCGGTCTGGACTGGTTTGCGCTGGTGAGCCTGAAAAACAGTCTTGACGCTACATCGTCATTTCTAAATGAGATCGCCCTTTTTCCCGTACGGCTGTCAACGGTGGGCATTGCCTTTCTCATCTTCCACTTTTTTTCGCCGCTGCTGTGGAGCATTGTTTCTTTTGGCTGGTTGCTTGCCAGGACGTATGTCTTTTCGCCGAAAGTTCCGATTACTGCCATTCCATTTTGGTATCTGCCATCAAAATCAGCAGGGTTTTCAACCTCGAGCCAGACATACTTGCTTGTCGATGCCTGCTTTGGGCCTTTTTCCTGGAGTTCGGTTTCGCGTGCGGTCAGTTCGGTAATATTTGAAAATTCATCGCCTTTAATTGGCAGGATTCGGAATTCGAGTACACCTGCACCTTTGAGCATTCGCTTCAGGTCTTCCGGGTCATCGAGTCTTCCGCCTACTTCCTTGTAAGCATCGTATGCGTTGACAACTGCCACGATTTTATCTTTTCTAGCAGGGAACGCGTTGATCATGGCTGCGATCTTTTCATCGCGTTTGACTTTTACACCGATAGCTACTGTGTCCATAACCTGTGCCTGACTGAGGTTAAGCTGAGCAAGCTGCGTCGAGGCTTGGCGGTACTGTGCGGTAAGGCCTGTTTCAGGTTCTGCCAGTTTGTCTAGTATCGGGGCCTTTTCTGCAAACATGGCCATGTATGCACTGATCAGCGTGCTTTTTTTGGGATCGTTATTGGTGTACTCGGTTATTTTTTCTGACTGTGTTTTGCTGTCGAGCTTGCTCCATGCCGGTACTTTGCTTTCTACGTCCGGCAGGCCGGCAGTTTTAAGCTGAGCCAATATCTCCGCCATCTTTGCGTCAAGCTGGTCACGCTGTTGCTGCAAGGCATTGCGCTGGCTGTTGACGCTGGCCCATTTATTGAGGATTTCTTTTCGTTCGTCGAATGCCGCAACAGCATCTTCCAGTTCCTTGATCTCGGATTTAAGTTCGTCCTGGATCTTGCTGTCGTCAAGCAGTTTCTTTTTTTCCTCGATTTTGGAAACAAGTTCCTGGCGTCTCTTTGAGTCTCCTGCGAATTTGGCGACTTCTTCTTCGAGATTTACACCTTCTTTGGAAAGTGATCCCTTGATCTTGAGCAGGTTGATGTTGTCGCTTTCGAGAGATTCGAGTGCCTTCTGGTAAAGATCACGCTTTTCTACGGTATCTTTGCTTGCAAGCGGCAATTGTATCTCAATACGTGTGTCGCCGTGCGGGATCATATTGATATTTGCGACGTTGGTCGGGTCGATACGGCGGCGAAGGATAGGGATCATCCGCTGGGCCAGGCCCTTTTTTTCGTCGGCGGTCAACCCTTCGGTGTCGATGTCGTAGATAAGACTGACACCGCCGCCAAGGTCCAGACCGGGTTTGAGTTTTTTCTCAACCGGCGTGACCTTGAAGATCGCGAAAACTACGAGTGCAACAATAAATAACAGTTTCCAAATCTGATTCTTATTCATGTTATCTTTCCATTAATTCAAGAATTTAAAACAACTTTACTTTTACAGTTAACAGCATGGGCATGGCTCATCCAACCTCTAGAAGCCCAGGCTACGTATTAGTTGATGTCGTCAGAAAGAACCTTGCTTACAGCGCCTTTGCTGATCGTCATCTTTGTATTGTTCGATTCGTCAATCTTTATGACGATTTCGTTTTCTTTAACATTGATCACAGTTCCAATGATTCCGCCGATTGTCTGGATACGGGCGTTTTTCTGGATCGCTTTGACCATCTGTGTATGCTTTTGCTGTTTCTTTTTCGGGCCTTTGATCAGCAGGAAGTACATTATGATAAACATAACACCAAGCATGATAATCTGGGGATTCTTCCAAATAGGCAGCGGCGGCGGGGCATCTTCTTCGGCAGGTGGAGTAGAACCGTCTATACTCTTAACTGCTTCAGTTTCAATATCTTTGACAGGCGTTTGGTTTACCGGGGTGCTTTCCAGTTCTTTTCCCGCATCTTCAACGGTATCGGCTAGTATCCAGATGTTATTCATTTTACAATCCCTTCTAATTTCTTTATATCGTCAAAATTAAATTTTATGTTTATTTAAAACGGGCTATTTTACAGACTCTGTCCTGATTAAACCAGCATTTATTCTTTATTTATTATACAAATCGACCAATTTGTCAGTTTGTGCGATGTCTGATTTCAGATATCGGGCCGCTGAAATAGATATGGGATACTAATACAACTTAATGTAATTTAAAGGTGTTCGATAGTAACTATTTGTAAACAAAGGACTTAAGGTTTATTTAGGGTGTTTTTCGGTTAATTTGAGCTTAAGAATTCTTCTGCCCAGGCATTAAAGGTGTTATCTGCTATATTTTTACGAATTTCGGCCATAAGTCTCTGAAAATATGTGATATTATGCAGAGAAACAAGTATCGGCCCGAGCATTTCGCCGACATTGAAGAAATGGCGGATCGCACCGCGTGAAAAATTCTCGCACGCGTAGCAGCAGCAGCCCTCTTCGATGGGCGATTTGTCGCTGATGTGGACGCTGTTTCGCAGGCGGACGATTCCGTTTTTTGTGAACGCGAATGCGTTTCGCCCGTTTCTTGTCGGCAGTACGCAGTCAAACATATCGACCCCTGCACGGACAGCGGCGACAATGTCTTTGGGCATTCCTACGCCCATCAGGTATCTGGGTTTGTTTTCCGGAAGCAGCGGGGCGGTAAACTCTGTCGTCAGCTTCATATTTTCGTGGCCCTCGCCGACGCTAAGACCGCCGATAGCATAACCGTCAAAATCAAGCTTGACCAGTTCTTCGGCGCAGCGTGCGCGAAGGTTTTTGTCGATGCCGCCCTGAACGATCCCGAACAAAAGCTGTTTGTCGTTGGCATGCGTATCCTTGCAGATCTTCGCCCAGCGGATGGTTCTGTCGACGGCGGCGATAAGTTTATTCTTTTCGCACGGGAACGGTGCGCACTCGTCAAAGCACATGAAGATGTCGGCGCCGAGGGTGTTCTGGACTTCGGTTGCGATCTTTGCGTCCATATAGATTTTGCTTCCGTCGATATGACTGGCGAACTCCACTCCGTCTTCACCGATGCGGTTAAGCTCGCTTAGCGAAAAGACCTGGTAGCCGCCGCTGTCTGTCAGGATCGGCCCGTCCCAGCCCATAAGCCCGTGCAGATCGCCGAGTGCTTCGACGACTTCCGTGCCCGGGCGGATCATCATATGGTACGTGTTTGCCAGGATGATCTGCGATCCGGTCTCTTTGATCTGGCGGGGCGTAAGCCCCTTTACAGTGCCGCGCGTGCCGACAGGCATAAATACAGGAGTATCGATAATCCCGTGGGCGGTTTGCAATTTACCAAGCCGCGCCTGGCAGCTGTCATCTTTACTAAGCAATTCAAAAGCACTCATATAATTATTTCTTTTAGCGATTAGCAATTAGCGATTAGCTATTGGATTGAAGAAAGTTTTATTTTACAACGATTTGTGCCGTTGGGTAATAAAACCTCAGTATCTGATTGTAGTCCTTACCTTCTCTGGCCATCTCCTGTGCTCCGTATTGGCACATTCCAACGCCATGGCCGAATCCTTTTCCCGTAAAGCTGTATGTGTCCGCCTTCTTTTTCATTTCACAGAATGTACTTTTCATTATTGTCCCCGATGGATCCAGTGTAAGCCGCAGGTCCTCGCCTTTTAGATATGCGTCTTTTCCGTCTTTGCCAATAAGCCTAAAGGAGACTATTCGCCCCTCGCCCTGGCCGTAATTGCTGGTCTTTGCCGGTATGATCGATTCAATCTTTTCCAGCCCGGCAAGGCTCGGATAACTGGATATGACACTTGCGGTAATTTCTGCTTGGGTAAAGTTTACCGGTCCCCAGTTCAGGTAATCCGGTTGAGCGGTTTTTTTGCAGTACGGACAAACCACACCGTTAAGCGGCGGAAAATATTCCCCGAAAGTGTTATAGCTGCTCTCGGTATGACCTCCGCATGTTGAACTGTAGTATGTTGGAAATATCCCCGTTGTCAAGTTACGCAGATCGCACGTCAGTACCATTGATTTTGTTTCGGAGACCGCTTGTTTTACCGTCGCCGTCTCTGCCGACACACCCCCGTACATCTGGTTTGCCTGTGTCCTTCTGACGTCCCACTGGCGGTTTGTTCCGAACCTGTTTTTTGTATAAAGGCAGTAGGTCCTTGCCGCTATGGCCTGTGCTTTCAGAGCCTGGCGGTCCCAGTAGCTTGGCATTTCGGCACCGACGACACCGGCAAGATATTCTTCGATGTCAAGTTGGTTTATAACTCTAAGTGACCTTGCGTCAGAGGAAGTGAAAAGTTTGATCTCTCCCCGGTACAATTCGCCGTTTATGCTTAGCAGCGACATCGCGTCGGGTTCTATGACACAGCCGTTGCCGAACAGACGATCGCCGATTTTGACATAACCGGTGACAACGCTGATTTCCATCGGGCCTTGTTCCGGGCCGAAATGTGCCTTTGAGGTCATAGTGCTTTGATTGACGCTAAAACCGCCTGTCGATGAAAGAAGGCATTGCATTACGTTGTCATGGAGAAGGACTCTTACCTGGTTTGTCCGGAGCGGTTCTTTGTCGTCTATAATTACCGGTCTGTAGGCCTGTTTTTTCCAGCAGCCGACAAAGCAGCACACAAAAGCTAAAATAACCAATGCCCGCTTAATGAGTTCCTTATGTCTGAAAATCTTATCGAGTAGTTTAGCCAATTTTATCTTTCACGTAATTAGCGATTAGCAATCAACGGTCAGCGGTCAGCTTGGTGTTCAATCCGGAGTAAGTTTTCTATTCGAGAGTTCGCAGGTTCAGTCCGTAGCTCGTTAGTCTGTCCTTGATTTCGTTTAGGCTTGTTACTCCGAAGTTTTTGCAGCCGAGAAGTTCTGCTTCTGTCTTGCTGATCAATTCTGCGATATTTTTGCAGCCGAGCCTTTGGAGGCATCTTCTTGCACGTACCGAAAGTTCCATCTCCTGGCAGGGCATGTTTAGCAGTTCCTGGTTTTCGCCGGTAATCTCGATGTCTGAGATTGCACCGCCTTTTTCTTCCAGGCTCATCCCAAGTGTCAGGCTTTTCTGGTCGAGGATCTGTTTGATCTCGGTCAGTGATGTTTCGCCGAAGTTCTTGTAGGAAAGCAGT
>JAIPFN010000149.1 GCA_021736615.1 Phycisphaerae bacterium
ACGCGTTCGGGATAGTTTGTCCAACCGGGGTCAAGCATGTGGTCGCCCACACGACGGGCATTTAGACTTGCCTCATAATAACCCAGACCGGTAATGTAAAGCCTTGCCTTCTCAATTGGTTTTGGCGAGTCAAAATCTTTTCTAAACAATGGGGCAGGATCAAACTTAAAGAAATCTTCCTCAACAGTAGGATTCTTCTTGCCGTCATTGATCCATTTCGCCGTCCAGTCGCTTTGCTTGATAAGACCGGTCTCAAACGTCGAAGGCTTGCACCATCTGGTCTCTTTTCCGTCTTTATCCCAGAACCTTACCCTCCAATGATACACAGTAGCAGACTTAAGCGGATCGCCTCCGTAGAGCACCTGGCTGGAATTGTCCGAAACTTTCCCGCTGTCCCATATATCGCCTTTGCCTTCCATTACATTTTTAAAACTGGAAGAGACGATCACTTGATAGGCGGTCTGTTTTTGTCCTCTGACTTCAGATTTAAAGGTCCAGCCGAGACGAGGCTTTTCGACGTCTATGCCCAAAGGGCTTGTCTTATATTCACATTGGAGATTTTCAGCTAATAATATCCGCGGATTTTCTTTTGCAAAGGTATCGACCTTGCTGCGCATCTTTGCGAGAACTTCCTTGTAATCCGGATTGGTAACCAGGTTGGTAAATTCGGTCGGATCGGTTTTCAGGTCGTGCAAAAATTCATATACCGGAACCTGCTCGAAATAACGGGCATATTTGTAACGCTCGGTATGAACACCTTCCCATTTGGGAATTTTCGGATTATCCATAAGATGCTCGCAGAAAAATTCTTTACGCCAATCGGAAATTTTTGCGGCATCATCAGTAACAACAGGATTCAGGCTCCTGCCTTCATAATTCTCTGGAATTTCAACCTCTGCAAGTTCAAGCATCGTAGGTGCAAAATCGATATTCAAAGCTGTCTGTTCTACCACACGACCGCGTTGACCTTTGGGAAGGCGGGGGTCATACACTATCAGCGGAATACGCAGCGATTGCTCGAAATGGCTCCACTTACCGGCAAATCCGCGGTCACCCATATAATAACCATTATCAGCCGTGTAGATAATAACAGTATTGTCGGCTAAACCTTTTTCTTCAAGCTGTTTAACCAGATGACCGACAACATCATCTATACCGGTAATCATACGGTAATAAGCCCGCATGTTAGTCTGGTATTTTTCCGGCGTATCCCATCGCCAGTGAAAACGCTCACGGTTCATCGATGTCTGCAGATACTCCGGCAAACTATCGAAATACTTAGGATCATTCAGGTTTGGCAGAGGCATCTGCTGATCTTCGTAAAATTCGCTCAAACCAAGAGGGTACGGATAGTGCCCTTTACCAGGCTCATGGTTGCCGTCAACAGCGTGTGAGGCCCTAAAGCTAACGGAAAGACAGAACGGACGGTTATCATCGGTATCGACAAAGTCCTTTGCAATATTGCCGATTACCTCGGTACTTTCCAATACACTGCCGTCTGGCTGTTTGAAATAACCCGGACCGCCCACAACTTTTTTGAAATCAAATATATCTTTATCATTTTCCATGAGACAGCCGTACTTACCGACAAAACCCGTACGGTAACCGGCCTGTTTAAGCAGAGCAGGATAACTCGTCGAAGTGTATTTCTCTGTAACTGCCGGCTTACCGAATGTATACCCGTGCGTACGTTCCATCAACCCGGTAAATATCGATGCCCGGCTAGCTGCGCAAATAGCAGTCGTCACAAAACAGTTCTCAAACCGAACCCCATCGCCGGCCAGTTTGTCGATGTTAGGGGTCTTTACGACAGGGTGTCCCGCACATCCAAGTGTGTCGTTTCGCTGGTCGTCGGTAAGAAGAAAAATAATATTCGGTCGTTTCGCAGGTTTATCTTCCTTGTCGGCGCAACCGGCAATAAATGCAATCCCTAAAACCCCCACAAAAATGCTAACCAGAAATCGTGTTCTATTCACAATAATTCCTTTTCTTAACCGAATACCATTTGAAACTTCTTTTATGATTGAAACTGATGTCTTACACCAGTCTGACATTATATGCTATTTTCTAAAGCGATGCAAATCAAGAAACTGCAATAAAATATCTTACGATATATTCCACAGTATAGAGAGATTGACGTAATCCGTATAAAAATTCTGCCGACATTCTCTCTTAGAAGTGTCGGCAGAACTCATTCTTTTTGTAAATAATTAATAATTAGTGTTCATTGGTGTTAATTAGTGGTTCTAAAATCGCGAACACCTACTCATTTCAACTTAATCTCAAGCGATATTTCCTGCTGCTCCGGAAGTGTAACATCAAGACTGTTTTTAATAAGACGTTTGCTGAATAAACCTTCTTTTACAAAGCTTTTTGTTACAGTTGGATTACCTTTTGTCACAACAGTACTGCTTATCTCGCCGGGTACTTGCAGTTTAATCGTTTGTTTCTTCGACGACAATAGCGTAACCTGGATTTTATTGGGCGACCATGTCATGGATTTAATCTCAACCTGACCGCGGCACAAAATACCTTCGACAGTACCGACAGGCCAGGCTTTCGGAACCGCCGGCAGCAGTTCAATTTCACCCTGTTTAGAGTTGGCCAGCATTTTTATGATCACATCCGGCATACCGCCGCTGATGTCCATATTAAAAAGAGTCTTATGGTTGTGCATACTCGCAAGGTTATTCAGCCAGAAACGGTTAACCAGGTGCGTAAGGCATTGATACGCCATGTCGCTTTCGCCCAGGCTCGTCGCCGTCTGTCCAAGCTGGACCAGACCAAAGGACATAAACCCTCTCGCATTTCTTCCCCAGTGCTCTTTAAGCTTGTGATCAACGCTCTTTTTAAATGCCGACTGAAGTTCCGGGCTGGAGGCGATCTCTTCGCCCATGTAGTCGAAGAGCGGATACAACTGCGAACAATGTCTGTGATTGTCGTTATTTTTCAGCCTTGGCGTAAGCCATTCCTTAATGATCCCGTCCTCGTTGATCATATATTCGGGCATCTTTGCAAGCATACCTTCCCAGACACCGATCTTATCTTTGTTCTTTCCAAGCTTATTGCTTGCGATAATAATATTATTCAGCAACTCCTTAGCCGCCGCAACATCCATCGTAGAATTAAAGGTGCCCTGTGAATTCGAGTTCTTAGGTGTATTCTCAGGCGACTGTGTCGGGCTGAATATATATTTACCGTCCGGACCTTCATAAAGATAGTCTTCAAAGAAAACCGCGACCTTTTCCATAAATGGCAATGCATGCTCTTCAAGAAACTTCTCATCGCCGGTATACTCGTAGTAGTCATAGAAGAAATGAGCCGCCCACGCTGCCCCGCCAACCCAGAAACCGCCTGCAAAGTTCGGGTTCATCGCGTTATTTAAGCCGTTAGTCGTCGAACGCGATGGAAGAACGATCCCCCTGCACCCAAACATGTTCCTGGCGTTAATTTCCATCCACGGAACGATGGACTCGATATAAGATGTATAAGCCAGCATAAGCTCGGGCATATTACCCCGCATCATACTCGCGATAGCCGACGGCACATTACCGTTGTGCGTATAGTCACTCGCCCAGCCCGGCACATAAGTACCCGCCCAGACGCCCTGAAGGTTCGGAGGAAGTTCACCCGTACAGGAAAGTATATTGTATCTGCCCGCGTCAAATGTCTTTTCCACCAGCGCCCTGTTGACATTCTCACTGGAAGTTTTTTCCATCAGCATCTCACTGGTAAGCCTGTGATCCGACCCGCCGCCGACATCCAGACGCATACGATTGAATATCTCACCGTGAATAGCCGCATGTGTTCCGAGAAGCCTTTTGTAATCACTGCCCAGTTCCGCCAGTTTCTGCTTTGTCTCTTCAAAAAACAGCGGCGATGGGTCCTGCTTAGAATTCTTAGGGTTGAAACCCTTGTATATAGGCCTGATATCAACAAGAACCATAACACTGTCGGCATCGGTAACTTTCAAAGTATCGCCGTCTGCACTCTTGGAGCCATTTTTAGCGATCACACGCGCCGTACCGTTAAGCGACTGAATACTGCCCGGATAAGCCTTGGTAAACCGGCTAAAGAAAGTAAGTCCGGAATCATCGGCTTCGGCCTTGACGTCCGTGACGAATTCCTTGAATTTTTCATCTGAGCGATCAACCACTGTTTCCGTAATGCCCCGATATGCGCCTTCGGTAAGCAATGCCTTTGGTTTCCGGGCTCCGAGATTCATCTCGCAACTGACACTACCCTTTGGACCGGTAATAAGGAGTACGGCAACTCCGTCTGACCTGGAAACAAACAAACGACGCTCGAAAACGCCGCGATCATCGGCCCAGTGCACAGTAGCTTCGCCGTTCTCAAAATTAACAGAACGCATATAGTCCTTGACATCGCCCTTGGAGTCCATCTTGATGTTCATATCGAAACACGGGACGAAATTATCGGGATACATAAACAATTCATTCTGATCAGAAAGCTGAGACGCCAATACTGTCGCCTGCCTGTACAAACCCTCGGAAATCAGCCTGCGAATCTCAAACAAACGATCCGCCTGGTAAGGAGGAATATGTGGTGGCCCCTGCGGAAGAAACATCCGCTCGTGAGTAAACACAATAGTCTCATCCAAAGGCTCACTGCGTATATTAGCACCGATAGTACCGTTACCCGAAATAAGTCCCTCTTCCCATGTCCTGCCCGGATCCGAACTGATAAACCCGCGATCAGGAACTGCCAGTCCCCCGCCAAAAGAAACGCTCGACACAAACAAAGCAAGCAAAACCATCACTACACCGACATATTTCATACGATCAATAAACATTATCAAATCCTTTCAAAATGTATAAATCAGCCTCGGCCGAAGGCCGAATTCGTAATTGTTTTAATGAAGTATCGCGTAAAGCACACCCATAACAATAAACAGTATCGCAGCCATAACACGCGGATCGGTAATCGTACCTTCCATCTTACCGCGAAGAGCATCAAGCGGACGCGTCCAGCATAGATTTTCGGTCTGTTCCTTCGTCGGAGCCGGTGTAGCCAAACTGACAACAAAATAAACAATACTCGAAAGAATGAACAAATACCAGCCAACCTGCATAAACGGAATACCAAGTCCATTGGTAATAAGCATCTTCGTACCTATAAGAGGAATGTCGATAACCAGGTAAACGAAACCGATAAGTACGTTGAAAACCATCGCTGAGATCGCACCCTGCTGATTACCACGCGGCCAGAAAACGCCCCACAGGAACACCGCTGTTATACCCGGTGCAAATGCCATCGGGATTTTGTTAACTGCCTCAAATATGCTGCCGAACTTTCCGCCCTGTGTCGACCAAAGCATAGCCAGGACAACAACAACACCGGCAGTAATACGACCAATCAACACCAGGCTGGCATCGGATATATTGGGACGCATGCGTTTTACAATATCTTCAGAAGTCAGAGTTGCAGTACTGTTCAGTGCCGCCTCGATAGTGCTCATCAGCGCCGCCAACAGACCGGCCGCCATCAGACCTTTGATACCTATCGGAAGAAGTTCATTCATCATAACCATCAAAGTACTGTCGTTGTCGGTTCCAATTTTATCCTTGAAAAGAACATATCCGATAACGCCCGGAAGAACCATCAAAAAAACCGGAAGTATCTTCAGGAAACCGGCAAAAATAGCTCCGTCACGACCATCCTTCTCGGTCTTTGCGGCAAGAACTTTCTGCACGATAGTCTGGTCTGTACACCAGTACCATATACCCAATACCGGATACCCGAACAAAATCGAGTACCAGGAAAACTCATTAAGAGCAAACCTCGGTGCTTCCCTGCCTGCTTCCGCCGCTGCAACAGCTGCAGCAGCAGCGGCCTCCTTTGTCAAACCTATCTGCTGAACCATACTCAATTGATCCGGCTTACAAGCCGCTACAAAAGCCGCCCAACTGTCAATACCCATAACATGAAGTTCATAGATACCGAAACCTGTCAGAATTGCAGCTCCAGCCAGCAAAAGAACGGCCTGGATCGCGTCTGTAATCATAACAGCCTTCAATCCGCCAACAATTGTATATATTGCCGTAATAACAGCGATTATGATAATCGATGCCATGTAAGGTATACCAAAGAATTCCTCCATAACCGCCGCTCCTGCATAAAGACTGATGCCAATATGAACCAGCAGTGCCGACATAATAAAAATAAAAGCCAAAAACATCCTCGGTGCCGCGCCATATCGCTTTTCAATATATTCCGGAAGCGTGCTGATCTTGTTGCGGAAATAGAACGGTGCAAAAACGATTCCCAGAAGGATCAAACAAAAGCCCGCCATCCACTCGAAATTACCTATGACCAGGCCATTCTTGTATCCCGAAGATGCCAATCCAACAAGGTGGATCGTGGAAATATTAGCACAGAACAAACCCGTACCAATAATGGGCCACTTAAGCGATCTACCGGCAAGGAAAAACTGATCCGAAGAAGTATTCTTCTTGTACCCTGCCAAAATACCGATAACCATAATGCCGATCAAATAAGCAACAACGATTATCGTATCTGTCGTTGAAATTGTAGCTTCCGAAAAACTATTCATAATACGTTCGAATATATTTCCCATTCTTACACCTTACTTTCCTTTAATAGTTAATATTCCGTTATTTAACTTCCAGCTGCCACCGATCACCGGCACCGGATACCAGCATAACATTACCCCATGCGGTAAAATCTCCGGTCCTGATAATCGTCTTGACGCCCTGGCTTCGCTCTTTAAATTCCGTATGCGGAACAACTTCGATCTCAACATCGTCGCCAAACGCTTTCGCCGCCTTAGCGAAATACGTAGGATTGTGATCCTGCGTTTCCTGGGCCATAACAATCTTCTCGACCGAGTGAACCTTATTGAGTTCGGCAAGGACATCCAGTATCTGCGGCACGCCCTCGGACAGCGCGATATCGATCAGTTCAACATGGTCAGGACACGGAAACCCCGCGTCGACAACCATCATAAGGTCCATATGCCCCTGCCGGTTCAAAGCAGAATCAATATGCCCGTTTATCATCCCAACTTCTTTCATGATTATCCCTTTTTATAAATTCAATATCTCGAAACATTTTCATAAAAACAAGTAAGCCATTGAAAATCAGCGTAACATGACAATGCATCGACTCACAACTTACGACTCACGACTCACGAATGATAAGTAGTTTCTTTCTTAACTTTATCATATTCGTTAAACGCCGCTTTGAATTTCATATAACCTTCGCGAGTCTCGAACACCTGGCTGTCATCCCACAGAATCCGCCAGTCACCGTCGGCCTCTGGCCACAGGAACACCTGCCCCCATATCAAACGGTTGTTAGCGTCGATGCCCGGATTAGCGTCAGTGCCGTCACCGGAAATACGCAGAAGTTGTTCAGCCGAAAGCAAATCTTCCGATGCCGCTCTAAGGTTATCAACGATCCAGTCCGAACGCGTCGCCATAGCCACAAACCCGCCGCTCTTATTCTCACGCTGAACCGCCCAGCTAAGAGCAACCTTCGGAGGCACAACACCGAGTTCGGCAGCGATAGCCTGAATTGTCCGATCCATAAGGTCGGCCCTATGCTCTTTGAACATATCACGACTCGGACGATTCGGAGAACCAAGCGACATATAACCCGTGCAGACAATACCTTCCGATTCAAAATACCTGCGAAGCTCGGTCTGCTGAAACAACGGATGCATTTCCATCTGGTTACAAACAGGCCGTTCATCTGTGGGAACATCTCTAAGCAAAAGTTTCATATCAGCCGCCGTATGATTCGACGTACCAATATCAACGATCTTACCGGCTTTTTTCAGTTTAACGATCTCGCCCCATGTCTCTAAAAACTCTTCATGAATGTAGGGAACGGCGTCGGGATTACGGTGGTCGCCCGCACAGCCGGGAGTATGAACATTCGGCCAGGGCCAGTGGTTCAGATACATATCGATCTTGTCGACACCAAGTTGCTTAAGCGTATTTTCCAACGCGGGAGCGACATCGGCAGGACTCATGTGCCCGTTCCAAAGCTTACCGGTAATAAACAGATCGTCCGCAGAAGAGATATACCCTTCTTTGATCGCTTCTTTAATAGCCTCACCGACAACATCCTCGTTCTCGTAAGCCCTCGCCGTATCAATATGCCGCCACCCCAATCGAATCGCTTCCAGCGTAGCATCTTTCATATAGTCCTGCGCCCAGTCCGAATGGAAAGTACCAAACGCCGCGACAGGCATAACCTTACCACTGGAAAGCGTAACCTTGCCAACGCTAGCAGGATCGATTTCCTTAACACTCTTATCAAATAAAACAGGTTCAATAGCTTGTGCCATAATATATCCTTCTCAATTTATTGTTTATTTATCTTTTTTCTTTTTCCCTCTATGGCCCTCTGTGCTCTCAGTGGCAAAAAAAGGAAAATAAGTCCGTCTCACAAAAGTTGTAAGCAAAACCCGACAAAAACAACTATACTAATATTTAGTTTTTTAATTAGTGTATATTAGTGTCCATTAGTGGTTCAAAAATCGATCATAACTTTCATCGACTCTTCGCCTTTTTCTTCGATGAACGTATAAGCATCCGGGTAATCCTCAAACGCAAAATGCTCAGAGACCAAAGGTTCGGTCTGAACTTCGCCCGAGTCAATCCAGGCGACGGCCTGAACCCAGTCTTCATGGCGGTACATCATCGAACCCTTGATATTCAGTTCATGCTCGCAGACGACGGACATATCCACCTTTGGCTTGTCCCCGTAAACTCCTATAACCAGCAGCGTCCCGCCCTTACCGATATTAGCAACCAAAGAAGTCAGACTGCTCTCAACACCGGCAACTTCCATACCGACCTCGAACCCCTCATCGCCAAACGCCCTTTTAATCGCATCTTCCAAAGGCTCTTTCGTCACATTGCAGGTAAGTTCGATCCCGACTTCCTTAGCCTTGCCAAGCCGAAATTCGCTGATGTCTGTTATCAGTACATTCTTCGCCCCGCGACTCTTACAGGCCTGCGCGACAAAATTACCGATAGTCCCTGCGCCGGCGACAACGACATTCTTGCCCGTCAGATCGCCGAAACGACCCGTCGAATGTGCAGCAACGGCTACAGGTTCAACGAAGGCCCCCTGCTCGAACGTAAAATCAGACGGAAGTTTGACCAGCTTTTCGATCTCGGTAACAAAATAATCCTGAGCGCAACCCAACGCCTGAAATCCGCGAACCTTCAGCTCTTCGCACGCGTTGTACTGACCGCGTTTGCATGGAGCGCAAACACCGCAAACTTCCTGCGGAGTCGCAGTAACCTTATCGCCAATAGAAACCCCCTCGACGCCGGCACCTATAGCCGAGATAACCCCAGAAAACTCATGCCCCTGAATAAGTGGATAACTCACAAACGGGTGTTTCCCGTGGAACACATGAATATCTGAACCGCAAACACCGATCCGCTTAACCTCGATCTGAACCTGCCCCTTACCGGCAACAGGAACTCCTGCGTCTCCAAACTCAATCTTGCCCGGTGCGGGCATAACTGCTTGTCTCATATATACTTACTCCTTCAAGAAAGTCAGTAAATCCATAAAAACATAATTATTTAATGTCAATTCCCGGCTCAAAAACGCCATGAATCAGAAAATTCTACTCAATAACGTCAAAATCGTCAAGAACCAACTAACAGAATTCAAATTTTAATAACAGCATCGCCGAAGGGAATTCAACAAGCTAATAGCTAACGGTTAATAGCTATTCTTTACGCATTAACTGCATATTCCGCCATCTGGATTTCATGACCATCCGTTCTGCCTTCGGTGAATCGAGCTTCAATTCGAAAAGGCCATCGGTAACGAACATAAACAATAAACCATCCCCGACATCGCTGCTGTCTTTAGGATTTTCCGGGTAATTATAACGCCAGTAACCGAACAAAGTTTTCTCCCCATCGGCAACAGTGAACACACTCCCGGTTTCGGTAAACACAAACTTGCGGTTACGATCAACTTCCACTTTTATACGGTTAGTTCCCTCTCCCGGTACTTCTTTGTAAATAAACCATTCGCCGACAACCTGCTTTGCCGCCGGCCCCATGATCGTTTTCTGTATCTGCGGTTCCGGATTCGCAAAACGCTTATCGGTAACCTTCTCGATAGGCCCTTTGACAAACTCACTCTTAAGGTTCATCCACGACCTGCCATTTCTTAATATTGTCGCCTTAACAACAGCCGAATCAGTCAACTCAAAAGGCCCTGTGTATTCAACAGGCTTAGAACCGTTAACTGAATAGGTAATATCAAGTACAGCAAGCGAAGGGTCTCCGCTAAGGACTATACGTTCTACATCGACAGCAACCATCGTGCTCTCAGGAAACAGGGTCCGTCCCAGGATACCGGCAGCAGTAACAATTGCGATAGGCCCGCCTTTATCGGTACTCTCAAAGATACCCAGAGACAACCCGTTGAAAGTTTTACGGTAAGTTTCACGATGGCTGGTAACATCCAGCGGGTCACCGTTATCAAAGCCAAGAAGCTTAACCGCCCCGTCGATCTTATATTCGATCCGGTTGCACGCCCACGGCACAAAATTGCCATCCGCATCCTTGATCGTCGTAGTCATATGGCTGATGTCTTTAACACCCGCTTTCATATCAACATTATCAGCGGTAAGCTCGATCTTCGTCGGATTGCCCGCAGTCTTAAACACCTTTTCAGCAACAGCCTTGTCGCCGCGGTAACCCACAGCCTTCAATGTACCCGGCGTATACGGTACTCTCCATACAAAATCAAGCAACTCTCTCGGAGGCTTTTTGCCAAGCGACTCGCCGTTCAAAAACAACTCAACCTCTTCGCAGTTAGAGTAAGCGACAACGGGAATCTCAACCCCTCCCATACCCGGATGCGTCCAGTGCGGCAGAATATGAACCATAGGCTTCTCTGTCCACTGACTCTGATAGAAGTAATAATGGTCCTTCGGAAAACCGCATAAGTCAATAATCCCGAAATTCCATATACGAGCCGGCCACTTCCCCCCGCCGAACGACGCCTCACCAAGATAATCAAACCCGGTCCACCGGAACTCACCCAGTATCCACGGCGTCTCTTTCGTGCGTTTCCAGCTCGTCCGTGCCGTTATCCGAACACCGGCATTATCATAAGACGAGTTATACCTCTGGTGCCCGTCAAAGAATATCTGCTTGTCATTATAAGGCGGGAAATAATTCTTGAGGTTCGCCGGATTTCGCCACCACGTCATAGTACGGTAAAACCCGCGTGTCTGGAGTGTATGAGGGACTTCGGCTAGTACAACCGGCTTATCCGGATTTTCACTTCTAAATTTCTCAAGCACCCCTGGATTCGCCCCCGGAGCATTAAAGCCCGGTATGTCAACCCCGTATAGAAGACTCCCGCCGGTCGTAGGACGTGTAGTGTCATACTTTTTTACTTCATCGGAAATACCATATTTATCATAGATACCCGTCTCATTGCCCATACTGTACATTATCACGCACGGGTGATTGCGGTCACGCCTTACCCAGTCACGAACATCCGTTTTCCACCAATCCTTAAAATACATCTTTCCATAATCGAAAGATATCTTAGGCCCCCATCCGTCAAATATCTCATCCATTACCATAAAACCCATCTCATCGCAAAGATCATAGAAGATCGGCCTGCGCGGATTATGAGAAACACGAATGGCGTTACACCCCATATCCTTAAGTATCTGCAAACGCCTCCTGAGAACCTTCTCCGGTATAGCCGACCCAACCAGCCCGCCATCCGAATGTTCGCAAACACCCTTAAGCTTCGTCGGCACACCATTAAGAAAGAATCCTTCGTTTGAATCAAACCGCAAAGAACGAATACCGAACCTGGTCTTCTCGGTATGCTTAACCTCACCATCAACAACAACCTCACTGACAAGCGTATAGAGATAAGGCGAATCAGGCGACCAGAGCGACTGGGTACCAATTTTAAGATCTGAATTTACAACAGTTTGCTGATTTGCTGGCAATTCAATACCCTGACTAGCCGAAGCGATCTCTTTGTCCTGCATGTCAAGAATAGAAAACTTAACTACTGGAAATTGATCATTCACCGTGCCGTTATTGAGCGTTGCCTTAACAGTCACCGCCTCGTTGGTGATTTGAGGTGTCGTCACAAATATACCCCAGTGATCGAAACTGATCTTGTTCTTGACTATAAGTTTCACACCCCCATATATACCGCAACCGGGATACCACCGGGCATTCGGGGCCTTTTCATTATCAACCTTTACTGCAATAGAATTAACACCGGATTTAAGCTCATCGGTAATATCAAAATAGAAGCTGATATACCCATAAGGCCGCCCGCCGACTTTGACACCGTTAACCCAAACAGTACTGTTCATAAAAACGCCGTCGAACAAGATAAGGTATTGACTGTCAGGGTCGACCGCGTCAATCTGAATATTCTTGCGGTACCAACCCACACCCGTCGGAAGGTATCCCCCCTGCCCGCCGGATGGATTTTTTTTGTCGTAAGGCCCAAGTATCGACCAGTCATGCGGTACATCCACCATCTCCCATTTGGAATCATCGAACCCGGGTTCCATTGCACGACTCGGATCGGAAAGGCTGAATTTCCAACCTTCAGTCGGCTCAAGAGGTTTAGCCGAACACCCGCTAAGTAAAGCAAAACAAACCACTAACAGCAAAAACCTAAACAATATCTTCATTGCGACCCTTTAAATGCTAAGAATATCTGATTAACACGAGATGCCAATCGGCCACTCGCCCATATTATCACCCTTTCAACCCACAATAGCAAGTAAAAGTTCAACGGCTGACAAAAGAAAACCGACCCAGAAAAGAAAATCTTGACAGTTCAGGTTAAATTTAGTATAATTATTGATATTGAAAAGCCTGAAATGTATTTCATTGACAGTTCATTGGAAATGTCAGATAATGCCCTTTAAGTACCATTGAGAATATCTCTTAGTCGCAGCCCATAAAAGTCAAAACAGGTTTTATTGGAGAATCGGAAGATGAAAAGTAAAAGTGTAACATTCTGGACAATTTGCATCTTACAACTTACCTTAGCCGTTTCGCAAGTTCATGCTTTCGTTACCATCGACGCCGATCACCCTGACATCCAATATGTCGGCAGGGTTAATTTTGAAAATGCAAAGGCTCCAATCCTGTATTGGCCCGGAAATGCAATTATTGCCAATTTTCAAGGGACATCTATAAATGTTAAACTTCATGATTACGGCAATAATTACTTCTATATAATAATCGACGATGGATCGCCGAGCCTGATCAATTTGACTCCTGGTGCGGCAACTTATTCAGTGGCCTCCGGTCTTGCCGATTCGGTACATGAGATTCAGATTTTTAAACGCACTGAAACGCAGGAAGGAGAAGTTGCTTTTAAAGGATTTGAACTTGAAGATGGCAAATCACTGGTGGCTCCGCCTGAAAGA
>JAIPFN010000150.1 GCA_021736615.1 Phycisphaerae bacterium
CGTCAAATTAAAAAAATAAGCCGTCATAAACTTAGTGTTTATAACGACTTACAAAATGCACCTGACACGATTCGAACGTGTAACCTTCGGTTTCGTAGACCGATGCTCTATCCAATTGAGCTACAGGTGCAACTGCTTATCTAATAAGAACTTACGGCACCAAACGGCTCCCGCAATTTTTATTAGTTGAGTACTTTACATCGAAACTGCGGCCAATGCAAGTAAATTCGGACATTTTTTTTGATCTCCGCATAAGTAGCGAGTTTAAATGTCCGATATTATCACCTGAGCATCAATAATCTAAAAAACTAATGCAATGGGGGTGCAAATGGGCCAATCGTGGAATATCCGCTGTTTTCTGTATGGGATGGCCACTTCCGTTGTGCTTTTAATTTGTGTAATTCTGCTAATCTTTAAGTTCAACACGACACCCAGACCCCCCGCACCGCCGGATGGAGTAAACATGCCCCATCCATGGGGAGCGATGGACTCCGACGAAAGCCAGAACGATGCTGATTCAGACCTGGAGATCAGCATTACAGAATCCCTCCTTGCCGAAGATCCAAGCCAGTTCGACCCGGACAACGACGGTATCAAGGAATACAAAATTCTCGCTCTTTCAGGCGGAGGATCTAACGGGGCGTTTGGATCAGGCATTCTCTGCGGGTGGAGTAAATCGGGTAATCGTCCGGACTTTAAGATAGTTACCGGCGTAAGCACCGGCGCATTGCAGGCAACCGTTGCCTTTCTCGGACCTGAGTATGATTACGCTTTAAAGGAAGTCTACACCGAATACGGAACAGATGAGATTTACAAAAAACACCTACCGCTGCTTTCATTATCGAGAGACGCTCTAAACAGCACCTGGCCGCTTAAAAAAATCATTGACAGCTATGTTGACGAGAAAATGCTCGCCGACGTAGCCGCCAAACATGCCGCAGGCCGGCGTCTCTTTATTGGGACGACGAATATGGACACACAGGAATTTGTGATATGGGATATGGGCAAGATCGCCTCCAGCAAACGAGAAGGATACATTCAATTATACCGGGATATCCTCCTCGCTTCGGCTTCGATACCGGTACTCTTTCCGCCGGTGTATTTCGAGGTCCAAAACGAAGGCAACAAATACTACGAGATGCATTATGACGGAGGAGCGTATGGAAATGTCCTGTTCGGAACGCTGCTGCTTGAATTTAAGGATGCCCTAGAAGGCATCGGAACCAAACCGTCCCATGTTGAAATAAAACTGTATATAATTGACAACGGCAAATCACTTGTAAAACTAAAAAGAAGCGAGGTTTCACCTAATATAGGCTCTATAGCGTCGGTGACAATAAACAATCTTTTCGACATAACATTCAATGCCAGCCTCTACCGTATCTACGTACTTTCAAGCCGCTACGGAGTCGATTTCAACCTGGCAACGATCGGTAAAAACTCCGGTCTTACACTTGACCCTATGAATTTTGACAAAAAACCCATGCAGCGCCTTTTTAATTACAGCTATGAACTCGCGCGATACGGATACGAATGGGTTAAAGTCCCTCCGGGCGTCAACCCCAACGAGGTATTCTCTAAATAACTGCAACTGACCGAAATGATCCACATGTCACAGGAAGCCGTTGCAATAATATGGCTTACGTGATGAATCTCTTCGGAAAAAATAGCTTCGGCCATCTAAACACATGACATGATACAAAACCTAACTCGAGGTTCCAGGCACAAGATCATACCAAAATAAATTCTTAGAGACTCCATTAACGCGTACCGGATATTGACTTAACCTTGATCGTCTGGGATTTCCCGAGGCTTATCTCCCGGCCATTGATAACATTGAGCAAGCTAATTGTATACTCGCCTGGTTCAACCAGTTCTTTTGAACTTCTTTTACGGCGACCTTGCTTTCCAGTTTGTCCCTTCGGATCAGTTGAACTTCGCAGATCCCATAAAACACGATGCAGACCTGCCGTAGCCGGGACCGAAATTTCCCGTACCTGCTCGCCTTTGGCGTTCTTGATATCCAGTACGATTTTATCGCCGCCATTCCGTGTAAATTCCTCGGACAAATAATAATGAACAATAGCGCCGAACGGCGGATTTGGCGTAGTGAAATTGCCGAACGCCGAGATGACATATCCTAGTTCGTTATAAACCAACGCATCACGAGGAGGAAACAGAAAACCGTTCTCGGCCAAGACTTGAGGCTCGATGTGACGCAGTGGGGTATAGTCGTCCAGCACATAAAATCCACGTCCAAACGTAGCACAAACCAGATCATTTTCGCGGCGTTGAAGGGCAAGGTCACGGAACGCTACCGTAGGCGCACCGGCGCGAAGTTGAACCCAGCGTTGACCGCCGTCAACTGTAAAGAACAGTCCAAACTCGGTACCGGCAAAGAGAAGCTTAGGGTTAAGGTGATCCTCAACAATCGACCAGACAACGTGACGGTCGGGAAGGTTTCCGGCAATTGACGTCCATGTTTTGCCGCGATCATGACTCTTGAGCAAATAAGGCTTGAAATCGCCCACTTGATAATTATTGAAAGCCGCATAGAGTATATCCGGATCATGCTGAGATGCGCATACGTCAGATATATAAGCGTGAAGCGGTATACCCGGGAATTTCTCGATGCGTCGCCATTTCTTTCCGCCATCACCCGAAACCTGCAGCAATCCGTCATCAGTCCCAACGTAGAGCAAACCCTCCTGAAGCGGTGATTCGTCCAATGCAGAGATAACACTTAACGCCGTGGTAAAATTATTCTTCTGAACGGCATCGGCGCCCCAGATTCGGCCCATAATGGGCTGATTTTCAGCATCTAACCCGCGCGTCAGATCGCCACTGACCGGTTGGAAGTTATCTCCTCGGTCATCACTGCGATACAAACGATTTCCCGCCAGATACACTCGCTTGTGCGAGTGCGGGCTAATCAGAAGCGGCGTATCCCAATGCCAACGAATAGCAGGAGTACCGGGTTCCTGGTTCGGACTGATACTAGTCCTGACTCCCGTGCGTTTGTCGAGTCGAAACGCTGCACCGTTCTGCGAAAGCCCGTACACGATATCCGGATTTTCAGGATCGATACGCGGCTGGAAACCATCTCCGCCTCCGGTCGGAAACCATTCGCTGGACCTTATGCCGACACTGTTGACCGTGCGCGATGGTCCGCCCATTGAACCGTTGTCCTGTGTGCCGCCGTAGACATTGTAGAATGGCAAAGCGTTGTCGACCGCTACGCGATAGAACTGAGATGTCGGAAGATTAGTAAAATGACGCCAGATAGCGCCATGATCGTACGACTCATAAAGTCCGCCGTCGTTTCCTACCAGAAGGTGGTTGCTATCATTGAGATCAAAAGCCATCGCATGATTGTCAACGTGCATCTGCCACTTGAGAGGTTTAAAATTCTTGCCACCGTCTTCAGTGACATGAATCCTCATATCCATTGTGTAGATTCTATCGAACTTATGCGGGTCGGCATAGATTTCGCCATAGTACTGCGGATCGATCACCTTGTAATTGCTCTGCCGCGTCCACGTTTCGCCACGGTCGGCCGAGCGGAAGAATCCGCTCTCGTCGCCTGCGGCGTAGATCAAAGCGTACACAATATCCGGTTTTTGAGGTGATACAGCAAGAGAGATGCGACCGATATCAACGCTCGGCAGACCGTTGCTTAACTTCTTCCAACTCTGCCCGCCATTAGCACTCTTGTATATTGCCGACTCCGGCCCTCCCCCGATCAGAAGCCCTACATGACGCCGGCGTTGGTACGAAGCAGCATAGACAACATCCGGGTTGCGCGGGTCGAAAGCTATGTCGGTAACACCGGTATCGTCGCTAATCTTGAGTACGGATTTCCATGTTTTGCCCCCATCAGTAGTTTTGAAAAGCCCCCGGTCTCCTCCGGCCGACCAGAGCGGACCTTCGGCAGCGACGAATACCACATCTGAGTTTCGCCGATCAACAAGGATCCTGCCGATATGCTGTGAATCGCTCAATCCCATATGCGTCCATGAATCCCCACCGTCGGTACTCTTGTAAACTCCGTCACCGAAACCAACGCTTCGATTGGATGAGTTCTCACCTGTCCCCAGCCAGATAACATCGGAATTCTGCGGGTCAATCGTCACACAGCCCAGAGAATAGGAACCGCCCTTATCGAATATCGGCTCCCAGTCGATACCGCGATTCGTAGTTTTCCAGAGCCCGCTTGAAGCGTTGGCAAGATACCAGATGCTGCTATTTTGCGGATCGACGGCGATGTCTGCAACACGGCCGGGCTTGAAAGCCGGCCCCAAAGACCTCAGTCCAAGTTCGCCAAAAAGTTCCGAGTTCAGTTGAACCGTCCCGACTTCGGGCGGCATCTCCGAACGCAAGTGGGACCCTCCAGCTTCGGGGTCCTGTGCCGCCAACAGACTGTTTTGCAGTAAAAATAAAGAAACAATACAGATGGTACTAATGACTCGTTTCATATTTGATTCTCCTATCCGGCCCAGCCGAAAAAAATGTCAAAGGATATATTTTAGATTTTTATCTGTCATATGTTCACTCTTTAAAACGCTTTAAAGTCGCATTATATTGCAAATTTCACTATTATTTTATCTGTTGCTTGTGTTTTCATGCATCTCAGGTATAATATCACCGACAATGCAATGTTATTTTCAACTCAAAAGGCTAACCCGATGAAACATTACAAAATCAACAGGACGACTCACAGATGGTTCGGTATCATTTTCGCAATCGCACTGTTAAATTTTTCAATTACCGGTTTATTGCTGCTCCAAAAGAAAAACTTCGACTGGATACAACCACCAACTCAAACCGGCAGTGAAGGCACTTTAGATCAATTCATAACCAACCAGCAGCTCTTTGAAATTGTTTTCGAGAAGAAACATCCTGATTTTAAAAATATGGAAGATATAGACCGGGTTGATTTCCGCCCCGGCAAACGCATCTTCAAAGTACGCTCGAAAAACAACTACAGTGAAATTCAAGTCGACGCCGTAAACGGAAAAATCTTAAGCATCGCAAAACGCAATAGTGACAAGATTGAAGCCTGGCACGATGGCTCAATATTTGGCGAATTCGCCCACCGATACTTCATGCCTGTTGTCGCAATCATAACCGTCATCCTGACGATAACAGGGCTATACCTCTGGCTGGCCCCGGTAATAAAAAGACACGCAAAATAAAAAATCAACTTTGCAAACGCTTTGCTATGCTTTTTCATTGCTGTCCAAAACAATTTACTATTCTTATTAAGACTGCGTCATAAATTCTAATATCAACGCTTTTTGGACGACTTTTGCAAGTTGCAAAAACAGGTTACATTTCATGCTGTCCCAAATAAACCTCTAAAAAAACATGTAAAACTAACCGTTTTCAGTACCGAATTTGCAAACATCGTCGAACGCTGCCCGCTGTCCGTCGCACGCACTCCTGACCAAAGCATTATCTTGAACAAGAGTGATGCTTTTGGATTTATTCTTTTCAACAAGTGCTAACCTTAAAATGGCAATATCAACCCGTCTTAACGTATTTTCAACTTATTGCCGATAACTATAATATGGCATCTGCACAGGTAAAAAATTTATATTCGAAACTTTCACAGTCCGAAATGGGCCGCACTGCCACCCGTTTTCTGGACTATCTCAATGTCGAAGCGGGCCTGTCGGAAAACACCATTCTGGGATACGGCCGCGACCTCGTGATGTTTACAGACTATTGCACAGCAAAGTCGATTACCGAAATTGCACAAGTCAAGCCGGAAACAGTGTATGGTTTTATTCGCTGCCAGGCTGGTCAAAGAGAGGGCGAACAAACGAATGTCCAGGGAAAGGCCGAAGCGTCAATAAACCGCTCGCTCGTCGCGATCAAAATGCTGCTGAGACGTTCGCTTATGACCAAGCTCATCACCGAGGATTTCATCTCGATTCTGGAAGGTCCCAAACCATGGCAGAAACTGCCAACGGTCTGCGGAAAAGACAAAGTATTAAAACTGCTCAACGCACCGACCGCCGACGACCCATACTACCTGCGCGACAGAGCGATCCTGGAACTCCTCTACGCAACCGGCGCAAGAGCAAGCGAAGTCGCCGGCCTGAAAGTGAAAAATATAAATCTTCGCATCGGCTACGTGCGGTGTCTTGGAAAGGGCAATAAGGAACGAATTATCCCGCTGGGCAAAACAGCAGCCGATGCTGTATGCGATTTCCTCGAAGACGCCGACATCGGCAGAGCAAAACTGGATAAAGGCAACAGCAAAGACGCCCTCTTCATCTCACGTACCGGCAGGCCGCTCGACCGTATCGAGATATGGCGTATCGTAAAGAAATACGCCCTTCGCAGCGGCATGCCGAAAAAACTCACCGTCCACACGCTAAGACACTGTTTCGCCACACACATGCTTTCCGGAGGTGCCGACCTCCGCTCGCTGCAGGAAATGCTCGGACACGTCGACATCTCGACGACACAAATATACACGCACGTAGACAACGAACGGCTAAAAAACATCCACAAACAGTTTCATCCCAGACCATAAAGTGAAAGGCGTAAGGCGTAAAGCGTAAGGCGAAAGGCGAAAGGCGAAAGGCGAAAGATTTTATGCTTGTTGGCACTTTGACAATCCAGATAAATCTTCATGGGATCGGATCCCTTAAGGACAAACGCAAGATCGTAAAGAGCCTTATCGGGAGATTGCAAAGCAGGTTCAATTTCTCTGTCTCCGAAGTCGCCGCACACGAAAGCAAACTTATGGCGGTAATCGGAATCGCCCTCGTATCCAACGACGGCGTATTTATCCAGCAGCAGTTCGACAAAGCAATCAACTTCGCCCAACAGGACGGACGATTCTACATGGGAAATACGCAACAGGAAATCTTCTCAACAAACAACTAAGTCCCAAAATAGCCTCGGCCGAAAGGCCGAATCCTAAATTCGTAATTCGTAATTCGTAATTAATTAAGTATCTTTCCCCGTCTTAAGATGTGATCGGTATTGCCGTATGCTGCCGAGACGATAACACCCTGGTATTCCAGGTAATGGCCCTTCTGGATTTTTGCCAGGCTCTCTGCCTGATCGTCAAGAAAGTAAACCGTAACGTCACTGGAAGCCCCTTGCGCCTGCCTGAATTTGACACAAAAATCCCCGTAAGGATTATCAACTATCGCATAAACGTCCAACACTTCTCCACCCCATTCGACGATACGCCCCTTGTGTTTGGGCAAAACGACCGGCTGCCTGCGTTTAAGTTTATCGGCGGCTGTCCCGTATGCCCTGTCAAAATCAAAAAAATCCAGCCCATCGGAAATCTCCTTTTCACCAAAAAGCTTATCCATCTTTCTTTCAACAGCTTTACTCGCCGCTTTTGCAGTTTTACCGATAAACCTGTAATCGAGTTCTATCTTCAGGAAAATCCCTAAAAAGATCAGGCAAATTGTTATAGTGTTAAAGACAACCAGCTGCTTGTAACGAAAGTCGTTATATTGCTCCGAAAGAATGTAAACTCTATGGCAGCCAACGCACCCGACCTGTTTACCGAGGAATTCAGGGGAAATTTCTACCACCCTGTTACAATTGGGACATTTTATTGATAACATTATGCTTGTCGCTGCCTGAAAAATAACAATTACAAACCGCTCGATCATTTTTTGATTGAAGCTATAAATTATAATATCGGCAGATTCGCCGTGCAGTTGCAGTAAATGTCAAAATTTGAATTAAAGAATGTTACCCGGCGATTTTATCGGCCCTTGGCAATTAACCAACCTACAAAAACGCGGCAGCGCAAGTTGAAAATCCCGATTCATCGGGGCTGCCCGAATTGACATTAATTCCGAAGGGTGTACTTAAACATACACGTTCAACTTACAGCATTATTTATTTCACAAAGACTTACAACTCAGTCCCATGTCGTCCAACTTTCGCCAAAACCCGCCTCTGTGACCCTCTATTTTCCTCTTTTTCCTCGGTGGCAAAAAAAGAAAAACAAGCAAAACTTCTAAAAGTTACAAGCAAAACCCAACCAAAAACCCACATCCAAATTTTTTATTTTTAATCTGTCTTTTTGATTTTTGCTTTTTAATCTTTAATTTTAATCCGTGAAAATCCGTGAAATAGAGCCTGTCCCGGCTTTACGTCGGGGTGGTTAAGTTTTTTTGTTACGACTCGACCTCCCTAAGTGCATTAGTGGTTCTTTTTCTAACGCTCACGATTATTCTCGTTTACCAAATCTCACTCATTTCCACAAGCCGATCCTTAGCCTCATCGTTTCCAAGCCTCGCCGCCTTCTGGTACCACCTCACCGATTCATATTCGTCCTTTTTAACTCCTTTACCTTCCTCGTACATAACCCCAAGCTCGAACGCCGCCTGAGCCGATCCCGCATTTGCGGCCTTTTCACACCACGAAACGGCCTGATCGACATCTTTCTTCACCCCGGCTCCGTCAAGGTAGGCCTTACTCAAATAATACATCGAAAGGCCGCACCCGGAATCGGCCCCCTTCTTAAAGCACTCAAATGCCATCGGCAAATTTCTTTGTTTCCCATTGCCTTCGGCGTATGCAAAACCAAGATGGCTGTAAACAGGCCCATACCCTGCCTCTGCGGCCTTTTTGAACCACTCAACTGCTTTGACGTGATCTTTTTCGACTCCATCCCCATCGTACAAAGCTACACCCACAGCGGCCATCGCTTCAACCGAACCGGCTTTTGCAGCCTTTTCATGGGCCTTAAAAACCTCTAAAGCATCGCCCTTTTCCTTCGCTTCCTTTGCGTCTTGCAGATAGTTAGCGATCTCCTGTCGCTTGCTTTCCGCTTCCTGTATTTTCACCATAGCTGCGATAAGAGAATCCATCTCCTTCTGGGTACTTTCAACTTCTTTACAGACAAGAGCCTCACGGAAAAAAACCAACGCGGCTTGCGCATCTTGAAACCTGCCCGTGTTTTTCAAACTCATCGCCCTTGAAAAATTCATATCATGCCTTTCCGTGGCGTACTGATCCTTTGTCTCGGCAAGCTTACCGTCAATTCCTTCGGCAGAGGGATAATGATCTCTGATCGTTTCATAAATTTTTACGGCAACGGCATATTCGCCGGCCTTACGAACGCCTTCTGCCAGTTTTAAAAGTTTATTGAGCGATTCAGCTTGAGCAGCAGCTCTAGCTTGAACCGTCGCATTACCTAGAGCTTGAGCTTTAAACGCATTTCCCGCTAAAAGAAGTTTTTCACCGATAACATCGCTCGGCTTAACCGACTTGGCAAGCAAGTAAAATTCGATTGCGGCATGGTAATCTTTTTTTTCCTCGGCAATATCCGCTTGAGCCATATACGCCTCAGCCAGTTTACCTTTAATATCTTCGTCACGCGGCGACATCTCCAACGCCTGCGAATAATGACTTATAGCCTTGTCCCAGTCCTCATTATTTACAAAACGAAGCGCAGAATTTAAAAGGCCTTTCTTAAGTTTTTCCGCCTTGGCTTTAACCTTCTCGTCTATCTGCATCTTAACAAGTGCGGCACTGGCGTTACCGGGAGATTTCTTAAAAACCCCGTTAAGTTCCGCCTCAGCCTTATCAAGATCACCGGAATTCATTAAGTCCCTGGCTTTTGAAATTTGATTGTCAATAGCAATAATCTCTTTAAGCTCTTCGGCTTTCTTACTGGCTTTTTCGGCAAAACTCGTATCGGGGTAATCCCTTACCAGCTTATTCGCCTTAACAAACGCCGCTTCATATTTGGATTGACTTTCCAGCAATTCAACCTCAATCCATATCTTCTGTGCTTTAAGTTCTTTTTCCCACGCCGCTTTCATTTCGCCGACATTTTTATCTTCCGCGAAATCCTCCGACGAACCGATTATCCTGTCGGCCAATAAGATGGCACTGTCAAAGTCACCGGCCTTTGCCCGACTCTGTGCGTCCTGCAATACACCGGACAAAATCGCATCTTCATTCGACGAATTCATAACACCGGCAATTAACGAGATAAACAAAACCCCAATAACAATTCCCGCGGCGATAGCTTTACCCTTCGGCTCCTCAAGGAACTTTTTGACAAACTCCAGAGCTTTGATTATAAACTTGTCCTTTTCGAAAATCGCTTTGACCTCATAATCGCCCTCAAGCAAAACCGTTGTCTTCGGCGATTCCGGATCGGCAACTTTTCCATTGTCCACCGCCGAGCCTGCCCATCCGACAAAATGATATTTCTCATTAGCGTAGCACTCTATAACAACCTGCTCACCGTAATCATGCGAAAACTTCCCGCAGCCCGGCAATGTAACCAACCCGCCGTCATCGCTGCATACCGTAAGCGTCTTCTCGTCAATGGCAAACACCGCTTCGACCTCAATATCCCCTTCGACAGTAACTGTCGTCTCCGCCGATTTCGCATCTGCAACCCAGCCGTTATCAACCGCGGAACCGACCCACTCGACAAAGTGATAATTCTCATCGGCCAAAGCAACAATACCGACTTTACGGCCGTAAATATAACTGTCCAGGTAATCGTCGACCGTACCGGCGGTCCCTGCCCTGCCGCTGCTTAGCCTCAGGCAATGCTGATCTATCGCGAATACCGCTTCGAGCGAAACATCACCGTCAATTACAATCGTCGTCTCTGCCGAACACTTATCGGCAAGTTTATCTTCATCGACCCCGGCAACCGACCACTCGACAAAATGGTGATTCTCATCGGCCAGCGCTTTAACAACAACCTCTCGTCCGTGATCGTATTCGGAATATCCCTCGCCAGGCTCCGTCACAGAACCGCCGCCAACCGACGAAAGATTCAGCACATGACGATCCAACGCAAATACCGCACGCAAAGTATATTCGCCATCGACAGTAACCATAGTTCGCTTTGAAAACAGAGCCTTGACCTTACGTGCATCCACTGCCGATCCGGCCCACTCGACAAAGTGGAAATTCTCATCGGCAGTAGCGGTAACCATGACCCTGCTGCCGTGTTCGTAATCGCCAGCCTCGGCGTCATCGGTTGTCATACTGCCGCCGTCTGACTGTTCCAGTTTAAAGCTATACCGATCAATTGCAAATACAGCTTCGAGCGAACAATCATCGTCAACCTCCAAAGAAACTACAGGATTGGCGACGTCTTCGACCTTGCCGTTATCAACCGCAGAACCTGTCCAGTTAACGAAATGATAATTCCGATCTGCCTTTGCCTTTACCAATACCTCGCTGCCGTGACTGATCTCGCTGAAACCTTCAAATGGCTCAACAACGCAGCCCCCGCTGGAAGAAGAAAGGCTTAAAACATGATTGTCTATCTCGAACACCGCACAAAGCGCATAATCACCTTCGACCTTAACAGTCGTTCTCTCCAGCGACGACTCTTCGACATTGCCCCCGTCGACCGCCGCGCCTGTCCACTCGACAAAGTGATAGTTCTCCTGTGCCCTTGCAACGATAGTAACCGTCGAACCGTACTCGTAACCGGCAACTTCGTCGTCAACACCTTCGACAAACGCTTCACCGCCTTCCGATGCCGACATATCAAACGCAAAACGGTCAACCTCGAATACCGCTTCGAGCGAATAATCGCCGTCAACTTTTAGTACCGTAACAGGGTCGAATGGGTCAGCGACTTTACCCGCGTCCACAGCCGATCCTATCCATTCGACAAAATGACAGTGATCATCGGCAACAGCCCTGACAGGCAGTTCGATCCCATGGTTAAATTTCCGTTCGGATTCGCCCGGCTCCAATATCATACCGCCGCCCGAAGCCGAAAGTTTCAATTCATGTGAATTTACCACAAAGACCGCATTAAGCGTACATTCACCCACGACAGTAAGTTTTGTTTCCGCTCTTGCCGGGTCATCCACCATACCGTCATCAACTGCACTGCCTCCCCACTCGACAAAAGTATAATTATCTTCCGCTTCTGCGGCAACGACAACCTCACTGCCGTAAGCATATTCGCTGCTAACCGGCAAGTCCACTGTAACATCATCTTCGTCGGTCCGAACAACCCCGCCCTGTCCGCAGCTCATCGAAAGTATAAACGTATCGACCGCAAACTCGGCATGTACCGCACAATCGCCTTCGACCGTAAGCGTAGTAACCGGGCTGTCAGGTTCGGCGACATAACCATTCTCAACAGCCGTCCCGCTCCACTTGACAAAATGCTGATTTTCTTCCGCCTGTCCGTTAAGCTCAACCTCGCATCCGTAATCATATTTGCACGCACCCTCTTGAGGACTCACAACAACCCCGCCCTCAGAGCACGACATAACTACTTCGTGCTGATCGATCGCGAATTCGGCGATAAGCGTATAATCGGCATCGACGACAAGTTTGGTAACTGCTGATTTTTCATCCTCGACCTTACCTGCCCGAACAGCCGACCCCGTCCAACCGGCAAAATGATAGTGATCGTTAGCAACCGCCTTGATCTGTATCTCGGTTTCAGGATCATATTTCGCGTTTGGCCGGGTCGGCAAAAATACCTGCCCGTCATCTCCGCCGGAAATACTGACATTAAACAACTGCGTAGTCTTCCATTGAAGCGAAGTAATATCAACCCCAAGATCCTTAAGCAATTCCCCGCAAGTCGACTGCCTGCAAAGAGTATCTTCGCCAAGCGCATTTCTTAAAGCGGTATTCTGCCCCTCGCTCAAAATCCCAAGCGACGAAAACCTGCCATCTTCGAGATAACCGCCGAGCGAAATATATATGCACGCGGCAAACGAATAAATATCGCTCCTGCGAACCGTCTTACCGGCAATCTGTTCAGCCGCTCTGAATATCTCACTGCCGCCGGTAACTGCCGATGCATCTTTAATGATCGCCGAAACGGCAGGGAATAAAAGCTTCACCCCGCCATTGTCATCCGGAAAAATATTCGCAGGCTCAACATCGCCGTGAATAACCCCCTTACTGTGAACATAATCCAAAGCCTCGCCGACCCTGGTAAATATCCCCAGACACTCTTCGACACTCAAAGGAGACAAAGCAATTTTGTCTGACAGAGGACTGCCGTCGGTCTTTTCATGAACCAGAAACTTGCGTTCATCTTCAAGTTCCACGTCCAGCAACCCCAGCAGATTCTCATGCGACAAACCGACAACTTTCCCCGCCGCCGCCCTGAGTCTTTCAACTGCCGCCTCATCGTCTGAAAGATAGTTCGGCAAAACGCTAAGCGAAACCACCGAGTCATCGGCAGCGTCCTCGGCGTCAAAAACGTCGCCAAACGAAAAATCAGCCGCATCATTGATAATTACATACCTCATACCAATGACCTGGCCGATACCAAACTTATTAAATATATTTGCGTTACCCGAAACTTCCGCATCGTCTCGGCCATACAAAGGAGAGTGGCAACGATCACAGAACTCTAAACCATCGGGATTCTCAAAATTACAGGATTTGCATAAAATCATCACAAAAGCCTCAAGATATTAC
>JAIPFN010000151.1 GCA_021736615.1 Phycisphaerae bacterium
AGTACCCGTAAGAGTATCATCCTCAATAATCTTGTTGCTGAAAAGCCATACATCAGACAGCTTTGTAAGCAATTGCTTAATATAGGCCCGATCCTTTTGGCTAAGCGTCCGGTCAAACAGAATCTTATTAAGAGAGTTACGCGCAGCAATAATCTTACCCGTCCGGAAGTCCTTATCTGCCGCGACGATCAGTTTCTTAGTCTCAGCACTGGTCTCAACATCCTTTTCCGGCGGCAATACGTCAATCGGCGGAACAATATCTCCCCCGGAAATATCTCCGCCGACTACAACATTGTCACCGCCGCTGCTGTCATCAAAATTATTATGAGAATCGTTGATCAAATCTTCAATTTCATCCTTGCCAAGTTGGTTGGCGATAAAAACTCCGGCAGTGATAATCACAAGAAGAACGATTATCCAGCGAAGATTCGATTTCTTACCGCCGCGCCCGCTGCTGCGGGAAGGACGCTTCTTAAAACTCTTATAACGACGACTTGCCAATTTCAGTCTCCAGAATTAACAATCAAAAAACTGCCGACAGCTTCCTGCCGGCCATACACTTTACACCTGTAACATTCGCACTTGTCACTTATTGCAATAAACAACCCCGGCGTCGGTAACAAGTAAATCAACCGACTCGTCATGTTCGTCAACCGGAACAGACTCGACAATCTGCTGACTGAAAGCATACCCGCACTTCTTAGCCGTCAGAAGACTGGAAGCAAAGAACCGGTCATAATACCCCCCTGCCCGGCCAAGCCGATTACCCTTCGAGTCAAATCCAAGCCCAGGCGCAATAACCAGGTCGATCTCTTCGATAGGCATCGGAACACCTGTCGTCGGATTCTTAAAACCGCCGCGCTCTTCAGAAAAACCGGTCTCAAGCGAAGTGATCTCAACAGGGATCATATGACGCTGCTGCCACGAAACCTTCGGAACAACAACAGTCTTACCCTGCTGCCAAGCGTCAAGAATAACCGCGGTAGTATCGATCTCATGTGGAAGAGAAAGGAAGATCATCACTGTGGAAGCTTTTTTATACTCATCGGTGCCGATAAGATTTTGTGAGGCCTGCTTACTCTCGGTTCTCCTCTGACTTTGAGGAAGACCAAAGAGGCGGCTTCGCAAACTATGCCGCATTTCAATTTTATCCATAAAATATCCCTAAAAAACAGCAGCCATGCCGTAATAAATATATCTGTCACCTGCTAATCGCTATTCTAACTGTTTTCTGAACTTTTGCAAATACTGCTTTACAATTTTTTCTCGGCCGATCTCCTTAGGTTCATAATAAACCTTTCCATGGCCTTCACCAAAATAATCCTGCTCAATATACCCGTTTTCACTGTTATGCGGATATTTATACCCGACCCCGTGCCCGAGTTCCTTAGCTCCCTTGTAATGTCCGTCTCGAAGGTGCTTTGGAACTTCAATAGTCCTGCCCGCCTTAACATCGGCAATCGCCGCCGCAATCGCAGCACAACTGGCATTGGACTTTGGAGCACACGCTATATATATCGCCGCCTGGGCAAGCGGAATTTGAGCCTCGGGAAAGCCCACAAACTCGGCTATCTGAACCGCACTAGCCGCAAGCACCGTAGCCATCGGATCGGCATTACCCACATCCTCAGCCGCACAAATCGCGATTCTGCGAGCGATAAACCGCAGATCCTCACCACCGGCGATCATTCGCCCAAGCCAATAAACCGTAGCATCAGGATCGCTGCCCCGCATAGACTTCTGCAAAGCGCTCGCAAGGTCGTAGTGAGTATCGTCTCCATATTGATTCGACTTTTTCTGCACACTTTCTTTAGCCGTATCCAGATTGATCGCGATTTTTTCGCCTTTTTTCCCCTTTGCCTGACTCAAAACCCCAACTTCAAGCGCCGTAAGTGCCCGCCGCGCGTCCCCGTCACACATTTCCGCAATAAACCGCAAAGCCTCTTCAGAAACCTCCAGATCCATCTCTCCAAACCCCCGTTCTTTGTCAGAAATCGCCCTTTCCATCAATAAAACGATTTCATCGCTGCTGATTGGCTCAAAATGAAACACCGTACTCCTGCTGATAAGCGGCGAATTAACCGAGAAATACGGATTTTCCGTCGTAGCCCCGATAAGCGTAAGCACCCCGTTCTCCACATCGTCAAGCAAGACATCCTGCTGCGCCCGGTTAAAACGATGAATCTCATCGATAAAAAGCAGCGTCCTTTGCCCGCCCGACACAAGCCGGCTCATCGCTTTTTCGATAATCTCCCGAATATCCTTAACACTAGCCGCCGGAGCCGACAGATAGTGAAATTTCGAGTTCGTACACCCCGATATAACCCGCGCAAGCGAAGTTTTCCCCACCCCAGGCGGCCCATAGAAAATCACACTGGTAATATGCCCGGCATCCAGCATACGCCGCAAGAGCTTACCCGGCCCCAAAAAATGCCGCTGACCGGCAAATTCCTCAAGGCAGCGCGGACGCATACGAACAGCCAAAGGAGCATTAGCAACTTTCAAGGCCTCTTCGGACTCAAAAAACAAAGAATCAGGATCATTCTTACTCATACCAAAAGTATAACCGCAAAATCAAAATCTTTCCAACACCAAAAATAATTTAGCGATTGTCATTTAACCCCGGATTCACCAATCCGGGGTTAAGCACTCCGAAGGAGTGCGCCGAACCTCCACGATTTTCACAGGTATCCACAGCACGCAGGGCGTACTTCAGTACACGCGGTCGCTAACCGCCCAACAAAACAAACAAACCTCCACCCAGAAGCGCGGGGGCGCAATTTGAAAATCCCGGCTTTACGTCGGGCCCCCCCGAATAAAAACCCCACAAAAACAATTAACCGTAACAAACAAAAAAATTCGTAATTCGCAATTACTTTCCCCTCTCCCTCAACGCAAACAATTTAGCCCCTACCTATCCCCCGTAATACCCCAATCAATCATATCAATACCATCCTTCAACAAAGCTTCACGGTATCGACGACAAGAAGAAAATTTAATCGCCAATCATATTATAGATTCGTCATTCATCATTTCATGCCAATCTTTATAAGTACCCATAGGTTGACCTTCGTACTGTAATTATTAAATAATTGCCTTTTGCTTATCAATATCAACATTCATACTTCTAAAAAAGTGTTTTTCATTTTCTGTGACAACGGGCAACAATTCATAACCTTCTTTAATTTTCAAATATGTATTCCAGTCACCGTGAACTGCATAACCTTCATTTTTCTTTTTGTCATATATTTCTAGAATACTTGTTAAAGTATTGTTTGAAATTGTAATCAATTTTTCAAAACTTTCTATTGACATGGAAATTGGCTGACGATCCATATTTATACTTGGAAATATTGGGGATTTCAATTTACTGTTAGCTCTTTCTAGTATAAAATTATTAAAGTACCATTCAGAATTCACTAATGGTATCTCGCCTAGTGTAACAACTATACCTATTACAGGCTTATTCTTATCGATTCCATTATCTTCAAAAACACCATTGTAAATATCATTTGCGGTCGTATATAATTGAACTAAAGCTTGTGCAATTTTCGTTGTCGAATTGTTCTTCAATATAGCGTTATCGGTAAACATCCTAGCAGAAAACGTAGTTGCTTTACATTCTATAAGAATTATAGAGTCATCTGTTTCAATAAGATAATCACAGCTTTTCCCTCCTGTGGCCTTTTTAGCAATCATTTCTAATTCATCACTTGAAACGATTTTCTCTTTATTATTTAGGCAGTCCAATAAGTTTTGAACATAGGATTCAAAACTGTCAGAAATACTAGCATGATGACCTGGGATTGAGCTAACTAATTTATGTAAGTTAACACTTGAATTCGTAAGAATCAAGTCGGGATTCGGTGAAATCATCTCACCATTTCCTAAGTTTATTATGGGTTTTCTTAAAAACAATGAGCGAATCAGAAAGTGATAAGCAGGATCAATTTCTTTTCTTGTATCGAAATAATTTTCTTTAATCTGTTTAATCGAAACAGATGTTAGCTTAAAAAAAGCATCCATCATTTCATTAGTTATATCATAGAAAGTGCAAGTAAAAAATTTCTTTTTGTCAAATAAAAATTTTGTACTATTATTTGCAAGAACGTATGATAAAAAAGCCATCTGAAACCACTGCTCAAATGAAATGCCAAATTTCTTATTAAACTCAAATCCCAATGAAGTAGTATGTTTATTATTCACAAATAAAGACCATGCACGTGATATCGAACTTATTGAGGCTGTATTTTGTAGTTCAAATTGCTGCCTTGACATCATCAAGAAGAAACGGTCAATATTTTCATGAATCGTATGCAATAAAAAAGCATTGTCACCGAAAATATTCACGTATGAGTTCATGATTTGGCCAATTTTTTTCCAATTCAAATTCTCATCATAAAAAGATTTATGAAACGCACAATTTGCTTCAATACTATGCAATAAATAATGTGGAGGCGTCTGCCCGAATTTCTTCAGGTCTTTTTTGCACTCACAAAGCCTTCCAGCAATTGATGTCATATATTTGTGAGGCTTATACCGTTTGAGTTTCTTTCCCAAAAAAACATAAAAATCTCTTACTTGGATATTTCCTTTGATTACAGCCTCTTTTTCAGATTTTTTGTCACTTTTCAAAATAACACCTCGGAGTAAATTAAATGAAAATACAGAGGTTAATAATAACAGCAAACAATGTATCCGCCAGTCATATTTACACTGTTGTTTTTTACAAGTCCAGAAACTTCTAAATAAGTAAAGGCAGAGGGGGAAAAGCCATCCCCGTACCCAAGCACCAAGATTGCAACCGCAACAATAAATCTTAACTTAAATTTTGCAGTGACACTGATGCGTTTAACGCCAGTTGAATTAGTAACTCGTTGTTTTTCCATATTAAACTCCTTTCTTTTTGCACAGACTTTCACCTGCTCAGATATTGAAAGAGAACTAACATAATTGAAATCAACGGTTGCAATTACTGGACTTTGGGCCTGCAGAATCGAACTGCTGCCACTACCCATCTGCCTTTACCAATTCTTAGTTTGCTTTGACCTCCCTTATTTTAATAGGTTTCCCTTACCGTGGAAATAAAAAGTGTCCGACTTTATCCCAATGATAATCGCTTATGAACAAATTCACAAACTCCAAATACACTCTTCATTCCACACCTTTCACACGTTCTTTTTCACACACTGATTTTCAAACATTTTATTTCACACCTCATCAAATCAAAAACTATTCTATACCCAAAACCAAAAAAACAAAAGAAAAAAATCTGTGTTAATCTGCGTTGCTGAGCAAAGCGAAGTCAGCCTTTGGCGGGTGGCTAATTTCACCCAAACCCCAAATCCAGAATCTTAAAACTTAACACTTAAAACTTAAAACGTATACCCGCAAAGCGGGTATACTACCTTTGTTGAATTTAGTTTCCACAATTTTTCGCCGACAAAAAAAGCTCAAAAGTGCGCAAAAGTGACCAAAAAGCGCGCAAAAACGTGAAAAAACGTGAAAAAATGAAAATTTCTGACCGTTTTGGAGCCTCTATTCAGCCCCAAAACGGTCAAAACCATAGGTGGGAAATATCGACAATGTCCACTATTCGGCGATTATTGTCTGATTATACTCCGGCACCGTGACCTCCCAGCCGGTCTTTTCTTTGACGAAATTGCTGAAAACCTTCGCCGCTTCCTTCTCGCCATGCACCACAAATACGTGTTTAGGAGGCGTCTTCAGGTGCTCCAGCCACGCCAGTAATTCGTTCTTATCGGCATGCCCCGAAAAGCCGTTAACCTTTGCTATACGGGCATTTACGGCTCTTTCCTCACCCAGAATACGCACGGGATTCTCCCCGTTAACCAGCCGCCTGCCAAGCGTACCAAACGCCTGATACCCCACAAACAGTATAGTACTCGCCGGATTCTGAATGTTATTAGCCAGATGATGCTTAATCCGCCCGCCGGTACACATCCCCGACCCCGCAATAATGATCACAGGCCTGTTAATGTGGTTTATTGCCTTAGAATCGGCGGTTTTCTCGGTTATTTTCAATCCGGAAAACTCAAAAGGCGAGTTATGATCGGCCATCATCTCGGTCATCTCTTCATCGAAAAGCTCCGGGTGATCCTTAAACACCCTGGTAACCTTAATGGCCATAGGGCTGTCAAGAAACACCTGTATATACGGAATCTTTTTCTCGATGACCAGCTCGTTGACATAATAGAGTATCTCCTGTGCCCTCTCGACCGAAAAACTGGGGATTACGAGGTTTCCGCCGGCTTCAATCGTCTCATTGATAACCTTGCAAAACTTATCCTTAACCCCGGTATAACTGGCATGAACCCTGTCTCCGTAAGTCGACTCGATAAGCACATAATCGGCCTGATTGAATACCGCCGGATCTTTCAAAATAGGCCTGTCCCCCCTGCCAACATCGCCGGAGCACAATATAGACCTCGTCTCGCCGTCAAAGCTGGCGGTGATCTTGATCATCGACGCGCCGAGTATATGACCGGCATCATGGAAGCTGGCAGTGATGCCATCGGCTATCCGGACGTTCTGTTTGTACTTGACCGGCGTAAACAGCGGAAAGACCTGGTAGACGTCTTCTTGGGTGTATAACGGCTCTACCGGGTGCGGCGGCGTATAGTTGGCTTTTTCGTGGCGTTTTCTTTTGTATTTGGCGTCCTCTTCCTGAATATGGGCCGAATCAAGCATTACTATCTTTGCGATCTCGGCGGTGGCTTCGTTGCAGAATATCTGCCCTGAAAAACCCTCCCTGACCAGTTTCGGGATCAGCCCGCAGTGGTCGAGATGGGCGTGCGTCAAAAGCATAACATCAATATCTTTGGGCGGAACCGGGAACGGATCCCAGTTTCTGTTGCGAAAATCGCGTTCCTGGTAAATACCGCAGTCAACCAGTATCTTCGTGCCGTTTATCTCTATAAGGTGCCTTGAACCGGTAACATTCTGAGCAGCTCCCAGAAAACTAAATTTAATGTCCATCTCATGCCTTTCGGTTAGTGTTAGTTAATTATAATTCTGGTGTATTATACCCGATTAAATTTGGGAAAGCAAGGAGATGTTTGTTTTTTAGCTTTTAGTTATCTGCGGTCAGCGGTCAGCGGTCAGTGGTCAGTGGTCAGTGGTCAGTGGTCAGCTTTCAGCTATCTGCCGATGTTAATTTCGTTAGTCGTTAGTCGTTAGTCGTGAGTCGTGAGTTATGAGTTATGAGTTGTTAATTGGGAAGAGAGGGGTTATTATTTCAGCTAACATCAAATGTCGGCAGGATGCCGACATTACGGGAGATATGCCGGCTGGAAGCCGGCGGTACATTTATTAGAAGTCGTAACTGCTCCAGTCTCTTTCGGGGTCGGATCCTGCCGATACTATCAAGTCAATATCATCTTCGTCGTATTTAATTATTGCCGACTGGAGGGTTTTGTATTCATCAATAGTGCTGTTTATTTTCGGTCTTGTAAGCAATTCCTCCAGTTCGTCATCGTGTATTTCATGGAGATCGCCTGAAAGAGCGGCTTTGGCTTGTTCTAGACGCTCTATGGTGAAGAAAGATTCTTTGTCCGGTAAAGGTTCGCAACGTTCGAATATACCGGGTATGTCGGGTACCTCCTTTGGCTCTATCCAGAGCATGTGGTTCGTATGGCACTGATAGCCGGGGTACTGGAGCATTGGGCTGGAGAGGAACTGGTCGCCGGATTCTTCTGTTATCACGGATTGTTTATAGTCGGCAATTGCGTAGCTGTACGGTACGAATTTCGGTATTTTCTTTAGTGTTTCAACTGCATTTTCCACATCGTCAAGTTCGAGAAGAAGTCTAAGAATGTAATTTACACCAAGGCCGTCTGATTTTCTTTTATTGCACTGGGGCAGTTTGGCGGCAAGGACGGACAATCCTTTATCGCTTACCCCTATCCCCCCTACCCTGCCAATAAAGGTGTAAATTAGAATCTCCCTGTTGGGGTATTTGTACCTGATGACGAGTTGGCGACCTTTGAGGTTTGGGTTGGCGTAATTTATGTTTTGAGCGCAGAGTTTCTCGTCGTCCTCTCTTTGCACCTGCATTACAGTTGCCAGCGGGGTTATATTTTGCTCTGGTTTTATGCCGAGTGCAACTGGAGCGGCCTGGGTGATTTCCTCGTCCATGTTGATGAGCAGAATGTCCTCGACGGGCAATTCGACAGCTTTGGCGAGGGACTGGATTTCTTTATAAACATGCGGGAGGTACTCCTTGAGGTCTTTTGTAAAGCCGGCTTTATTCAGTGCCCAGTCTATTATCAGTTTTCCATTTTCTTTGCCGAAAGTCTTGTAGACATTTTGCTTGTACTTTTCCACCGAATCCCGGATCTCGTCCTTAAACGCCATGCCGTGCCTTTGGCCCATTTGCGACGGTGAGCCGTCGAGTTCCAGGTAGTATACTCCGTCCTCGTAGTCGTATAATTCATCATCGTCATCGTCGGTGCAGGAATATATTATCAGAGAGATAAGCGAAAGTGTCAGCAAGAACTTGACGTATCTATTCGATATTTGATTGAATAATTTCATTCTTTGCCCCCCTTTGGTATTACCTCTATTTATAACTAATCGTCTTGTGTATATACGGGTTTATATATCAGGTGTGCGAGGTTATTTGGATAGACATTTTTGGGGGGGGCAAGATGCCGACAGCATGGAATAAAGCTGGCTAGAAGCCGGTAATACAAGTTAGGCAACAGCCCCTTGCCCTCCCTCGCTTTTGTTGTCTGTTTTGTTTGGGTTATTTATTTGGTCTGTACTTGACATTGCGGCCTAAATTGCTTATTATTGCGCGTTTATATAGGTTTTTAGTGATATTAAGGGTATTTAAATGGGCGACAAGAAGAAAAACAAGGGTTATCGTGACACATTGAATCTGCCGAGTACGTCTTTTGCGATGAAGGCCAATCTCATCCAGAGAGAGCCCCAACAGCGCAAAGAATGGGCCAAAAGCGATATGTACGAGCAGATACGGCTTGCCAGAGTCGATGCGCCGCTGTACACGCTCCACGACGGGCCGCCCTATGCCAACGGCGATATCCACATGGGCCACGTAATCAACAAGGTACTCAAAGACATCGTCGTCAAATACAAAACCATGACCGGCCACTACGCGCCGTACGTGCCCGGCTGGGACTGCCACGGTCTGCCCATCGAAGTAAAAGTAATGGAAGAACTCGGGGACACCGCCAAAGACCTGCCCAAACCCGAATTTCGCAAGAAGTGTGCAAAGTACGCCGGTAAATATGTCAAGCTACAGGCTAAGCAGTTCGAATCGCTCGGAATCTTCGGCGACTTCAAAAATCCATACCTCACACTAAAACCCCAATACGAAAAAGGCATCCTGGAAATCTTCGCCGAACTGGTCGGAAACGGCCTGGTATACAAACAACTGAAACCGATCCACTGGTCCATCGGCTGCGAGACAGCACTAGCCGATGCAGAACTGGAATACCAGGACATCAAGTCTTCCAGTATCTATGTAAACTACCCGGTCAAAGACGAAGCGGCAGCAAAACTAAAAGAACTCGGCCTGTATACTGACGACAGCGCAACGCCTGCGTTTATGATCTGGACGACAACCCCATGGACGCTCGCCGCCAACCTGGCCGTCGCCGTTCACCCGAGGCTTGATTATGTCGGAGTTACCTATGAACTAAACGGCAAAAAGTTTACGTCAATCTTAGGCGCAGAGCGTGTCGATGATGTAATGACTGCTGCAGGTATTGCCGAAGGTCAGTACTCGGTAAGCGCACCTGTCAAAGGTGCAGAGCTTGAATCGCTTCGTTATGACCACCCATACCTGGATAAGAATCCAACCGACAAGGATGCGTATTTCGTGATCTGCGCAGAATATGTCACCACCGAAGATGGTACCGGGCTTGTTCACACAGCGCCGGGTCACGGCGTAGACGACTATGTCGCCGGGCAGAAGTACGACCTTGCCATCTATTCGCCAGTACTCGACGACGGCTGCTACGACGAAACCGTACCGGATTGGCTAAAGGGCAAAAACGTCCTTAAAGCAGACCCCATAGTAATAGACTGTCTGAAAGAAAACGGCTTGCTGGTCGCGGCCAAAGAAATCATGCACAGCTATCCGCACTGCTGGCGAAGCAAAACACCGGTAATCTTCCGGGCGACCGAACAGTGGTTCGTAAGCGTCGACCGGGATATGCCGCAGACAGGCAAAACGCTCCGCAACATGGCACTCGACCAGATCGGCGACGTAAAATGGATCCCGGCATGGGGCGAAAAACGCCTCCGCGGAATGCTCGAATCGCGCCCCGACTGGTGCATCAGCCGCCAGAGAAGCTGGGGCCTGCCGATACCGGTATTTCTTAACTCCGAAGGCGAAACGCTGCTGACGAAAGAATCTGTCCTAAGAGTCGCCGAATATGTCGGTCAAAAGGGTTCCAACTGCTGGTTTACCGATACGCCGAAAGAGATACTCGGCGAAGATTTTCCTTTGCCGGAAGGTTTCAGCTTTGACGATATGACGATGGAACAGAACATCTTCGACGTATGGTTCGAGTCGGGATGCTCGTGGCATTCGGTTGCTTCGGCTGCCGGCTGGCCGGTCCCGGTTGACCTGTACCTTGAAGGGTCCGACCAGCATAGAGGCTGGTTCCAACTGTCGCTGCTGCCTGCACTGGGTGCAACGACAAAGCCGCCGTTTAAGACGGTTCTTACTCACGGATTTACCGTCGACAAAGACGGCATGAAACAGTCCAAGTCGCTGGGCAACTATGTTAGCGCGATGGAAGAGATCGAAAAGTACGGCGCAGACATCCTGCGTCTGTGGGTCTCCAGTGTAAACTATCAGGAAGACATGCGATGCTCGGATGAGCTTATCGGCAGGATGCAGGACGCATACCGCAAGATCAGAAATACGCTGCGATACCTCATGGGAAATATCGACGACTATGACCCGGCAAACGCGGTCGCTTATGCCGATATGGAACCGATTGACCAGTGGGCAATGCAGCAGCTGCAAAAACTCATCGCCTCGGTAACCGAGGGCTACGAAAAGTTCACCTTCCACCGCGTATTTACGCTGATCTACAACTTCTGCACGGTCGAAATGTCGAGCATCTACATGGACGTCCTGAAAGATCGGCTTTATTGCGATGCAAAGGGCAGCCATTCACGCAACAGCGCACAGACGGCGATGACAGCCATCCTCGACGCGATGGTACGAATGATTGCCCCGGTTCTTGCCCACACTGCCGAAGAAGCATGGGCAGCGATGAACCATAAATCACAGGACACCGAAACCGTCCACCTGGCAATAATGCCGACCGTCGACGAAACCATCGACTATCAGGGCGCAGAGGCCAAATGGGACAAACTCATGGATCTGCGTGACGAGGTAATGAAATCGCTGGAAGAACTGCGTCAAAACCAGGAAATCTCAAGCAACCAGCAGGCGTCGGTTTCAATAACCTGCGATGAGGAACTTGCCGGAATCGTAAACGAATTCGGCACAACAAACTTCGCCGCCCTGTGCATCATCAGCGAAGTAAAAATCGCAACAGGCGACGAGCTAACGATCAAAGCAGGCAAATGCGAAAACGAAAAATGCGAACGCTGCTGGAACTTCCTGCCGACAGTAGGCAAAAACGACAGCCACCCGGACCTATGCGATAGATGTATAGAGGTTGTTGGGGCGTAAGGCGTAAAGCGTAAGGAGTAAGGAGTAGGAGTAAGGCGAAATTTTCGCTGACCACATAACAATAAAAAAGGCACCCTCAATCGAAGGTGCCTTTTTTTATGAGGTAACAGCAGGGTGTACTTTAGTACACGCGTTCGTTATTCTTGATTGTGATATGCATTGATCATATCAAGCCATCGTTTTGACTTAGAGTAAGATAACCGCTCATAATCTAATTGTCGCCTGTTTTCAATAAACGGAACCTGGCCGCCACGCTCCTGTAGAAGTTGAAGAATTTTCTCTGCCCTACCATCCCAGACAGCCTCTGATCCGTCTGAATTAATATGTGAATCATCTAAAGGATGAATCAGAGTTCGTGTCTTAAAATCATATGCATGTGTAAATGGATAGAGCCCGCCACCCTTTTCTTCGGGCAAAGCTAAGTTTCCTATTGTAGTACGAATAGCAATTACAGTTCCGTCATTTGACTTGACCGCCCCTTCAAAGGAATAACTATCTGAACTATCAATATGCGCAGCAATAAACTCACCTCCATCCTTGCCCGGAGTAAGATCAATGGCCAAGTAAATTTGCGGAAACAACGAAGTGGTTTCCAAAAAAAACAAGTCTCCCAGGGCCGCTGGCGAAGAGTAGGTAGCAATAGAAACTTTTTTCATCTCTCGCCGGAACAAGACATTAAAGGCAACTCCAACAGCTGCGATCAATAAAACCACTACTGCTATCAGCATTAGATAGCGTTTCCAATTAAGGTTATACTTCTGTAAACTGTACTTGACAGCCTTTTCATACTCCATACTGCAAAATCCTTTCGTATATTGCCCGAACAAAACCAGCTATTTCCTCTTCGCCTTCTTTGGCTTTTTCAATTTCGCTATTATTAAAAATTACAGATAGACAGCATGGGCATAGACCATCCATTAGACTATAAGCCTATCCTAATTGTTAAGCGTGATCGGGGAGCTTGCGCTCCCGCGCTTTTATTTGCTATTTTTTTTCGGTTTCGGTTTAAATGGAATACCTTTTGCCGAGTACTCTGAGGCTTTCACTTCCAAAAGGTCGCCGGTTTCCTTCTGGAGTTTGTTAAATGTTTTGAACAAGCCCGCGATCACCGGTGCGTACTTCTTATCGGCTGCGAGGTTTTTCATTTCTTTTGGGTCGACTTTAATATTGAACAGTTTGACCTTTTTGATCCTGGGATACATTATCAGCTTGTAATCGCCCTCGGTAACCATTCGCTGGGATTCGGGTTCATAGGCACCGTAGACTGCGTCGTAGCTGCTTTTCTTTTCTCCTTTGATAAGCGGCATAAGGCTGTTGAACTGGACGTGGTCAGGCTTTTTGACGTCTGCAAGGTCGAGGGTCGTGGCCATTATGTCCTGCAGGTAAACGGGCATGTCGAGCTTTTTGTTTTTCGGGACGTTCGGACCGCAAACCATCAGCGGAACCCGCATGCTGTGGTCGTACATGTTCTGTTTACCGAGCAAACCGTGCTGACCGCAGGCAAGGCCGTGGTCGGCTGTGAAGAAGATGTAGGTATTGTCGGCTTTGCCGGACTTTTCCAACGCGTCCAGTATCCGGCCGACCTGGGCGTCCATGTGCGTAATTATCGCGTAGTATTCCTGGCGGTTGACCTTGACAGAATACTCGGTACGCGGGAACGGGGCAAGCTTTTCA
>JAIPFN010000152.1 GCA_021736615.1 Phycisphaerae bacterium
ATCGATCTGACCTGCGAGTTTGCCGGGTTTGCCTTCGTCGGAGAATACGCCGATAGCTAGGATGTCCGATTTAACGGTTGCAGGTGCCGCCGCTTTTGTTTTTACTGTTGTGCTGATAATTTTCCTGGCCATACTAAAATCCTTTTATTATGTTATATTTATCAAATCGAAAGGTCGTACGAACGCGTGTACTAAAGTACACCCTACAACCAATATATCGGCAGATTTATTTTCTCAATCCAGAGAAATAGCTATTTATTCTTCTTGCCCTTCTTGCCGCTTTTGTACTTCAGGTAACTTTCTATGAAGCTTTCTATATCGCCGTCCATTACCGCGTCTACGTTACCGGTCTGGTGGTCGGTTCGGTGGTCCTTTACCATCTGATAGGGCTGCATTACATAACTGCGTATCTGGTTGCCCCAGGCTATCTCGCCCTTGTTGCTGTATAGTTTGGCCAGTTCGGCGTCGCGTTTTTGCTGTTCGAGCATGTAGAGACGGGCCTTTAGCATTTTCATCGCCTCGGCTTTGTTTTTGTGCTGGCTGCGGTCGTTCTGACACTGGACAACAATATTTGTAGGTAAGTGGGTTATGCGGACCGCTGAGCTGGTTTTGTTTACGTGCTGGCCGCCTGCCCCGCTTGCGCGATAGAAATCGATCCGCATTTCGTCGTCTTCTATGTCGATGTCCTTGACATCCTCGAATTCGGGGATTACGTCGACGGCGGCGAAACTGGTGTGACGGCGAGACTGGGAGTCAAAGGGGCTTATCCTGACGAGGCGGTGGACGCCGGTTTCGCAGCAGAGCTTGCCGAATGCGAACGGGCCGCTTACCTTGAGGGTGATCGATCTGATTCCAACTTCTTCGCCTGGGGTTATGTCGTATTCGGCGAATTTGTATTTGTTTCGCTCGAAGTAGCGGGTGTACATGCGAAGGAGCATGTTCGCCCAGTCGCAGCTTTCCGTGCCGCCTGCGCCTGCGTGGATGCTGAAGAAACAGGCACGCATATCGTCGGGGCCGTCTAGCATGCCGGCGACTTCGATCTGGTCGCACTTTCTGGTAAGCTCGTCGAGGTCAGCTTCTATGGATTCCAGGGTTTCGGCGTCGCCCTCATCGGCGGCAAGCTCGAAGAGTTCGGCGATGTCGGCAATGGCGAGGCGTGCTTCCTCGGCAGGGTCGATGACAGATTTGACCGCGCTAATGCCGGAGGTTACTTCCTTTGCGCCGTCGGGGTCGTCCCAGAAACCCGGCTGGGACATTTTTTGTTCTAATTCTTCTTTTAAAGCGATCTTGGCGGGCAAGTCAAAGCCACTCCCGGATGTGTTCGACCCGGGCCTCAAGTTCGGCAATAGCTGCCTTTAGTTCTGATACTTCCATAATACACAAATACCTTAAAAAAACTGGAAAATTACAATTGCAAACACTTCTTATAACAGAATACCTCGACCAAAGCAATAAATCCAGATAAATTACAAAGAATACTGCTTGACATAAGAGAGCTTTTCGATTAGTTTTAAATACTTACAATTATCAACCTATGTAATCAAAGGAGAAAGAAATGAATGAATTTGGTACCCAAACGCCACCTGTACAGCCTCAACAAAACATCCCAAACTATCTTGTTCAGTCAATTCTTGTAACACTATTCTGCTGTCTACCGCTTGGCATTGCGGCAATCGTGTTCGCCGCACAGGTCAATGGCAAACTCGCCGGCGGTGACATCACAGGGGCAATGGATTCTTCTAAGAAAGCCAAGATGTTCTGCTGGATATCATTCGGAATCGGACTTGCAGGAATCGTCGCTTACTTTGCTATGATAGCATTGGGGATCGCTTTCGGTGCGGCAGGAGCATCAGAAATGCAATTTCAATAATATCTGACAGGTTATTATGATTCTTAGAGATCAGCCGGATATATTCTGGGTCAGGCTGCAGCTTGCAAGTATATCTTCTGTGATAGGGTTTGCTGCGGTGCTTCTTTACTATGCTAAACCTGGCGAGTCCGGTTTGTTTCCGCCATGTCCGTTTAATGCGATCACAGGGCTTTATTGCCCGGGCTGCGGGACGCTTCGGGGTTTACATCAGCTTTTGCATGGAAATTTGATGGCGGCAATGGGGCTTAATTCGCTGATGGTTTTGTCATTGCCGTATCTTGGCTATGCATATTTTTCCTTGTGGTCGAAGGCAATAAGAAACAGGCCTCTGCCGGGAAGATTTATACCGGCAAAATGGATATGGGCACTGCTGTCAGTGGTAATAATTTTTGCCATCGCAAGAAATATTCCAGCTTATCCGTTTACAATACTGGCACCTTAAGAACACATATTCAAATATCAGGAGATTCCAATATTTGATGGTCGGCTAAACCACCGGTTTTCTTAGTTGTTTTGTTTGGCTTCTTTGTTTTTTGTTTTCGAGGCGTCTTTTTATTGAGGCTTTTGATGGTTTTGTTTTTTTTCTTGGGGGCTTGAAGGTTAGTGCGTCTTTGAGCAGTTCTATCAGGCGGTTGGTTGCTTCCATTTTGTTTGCTGCCTGGGTTCTGTGTTTCTGGGAGATTACTCTCAGGACGCCCTCTTTGTTTATGCGGGTTCTTAGTTTTGCGGTTATTGTTTTTTTCTTAAAATCGGTCAGGGACGGAGAGTTTTTTACGTTGAAGTATAATGTAACGCGCGTATTGACCTTGTTGACGTTTTGACCGCCGGGGCCGGAGGACCTGGAAAAGTCGTATGTCAGTTCGTCTTCGGAAATCTCGGTTGTTTTGTTTATTTGTATCATATTGCACCGTATCGGCATTAACCGTAATGTCGGCATCCTGCCGACATTGGATGTTGGCTGGAACCCAACATTACGAGCTATAATACCTCGTTTTGGGGTTTTGTCAACCATCTGGATTTTATGAAGTATCCGGCGACGAATAATGCGCTTGCCAGCACGAACCAGTTGCCGAAGATGCTGAATGCTGTTCGCTGATCGTACACCTCGACGTCTGCTACTATCATGCCAAGACCATCGGTTACGGTATCATAGCTGGCGATTATCCTGCCTCTTGGAGAGATTATCGCACTTATTCCTTCGTAGGAGGCGCGGACGAGGGCATACCTGGACTCTATCGTGCGGTGGATGCAGTTTTGCAGATGAGCGAAACGTACCGGTTTCCAGTCGAGAGTGGGGACGGCGACCAGACCCGTTTTCGCCCTGCCGTATCTACGGGAGATGGGGGTATAGTTGTCGTCATGGCAGATCATCGCGCCGGTTCTTACCCCGCAAACGTTGAAGATAGTCGGCTGACCGTCGCCCTTGTTGAAATTCTCGAACGGGGTGAGGTATCTCTTTGTATACTCGTCGATCACCCTGCCGGTATTGTCAACGAGCAGCATTCTATTTTTATGATTCGGGGCATCGGCATATCCGATGGCGAGATGGATATTATTGGCCAAAGCAAGGGAAGTGACCATTTCAATCCATACTGACCTGTCATACTTGTCGATATAAAAACCCATCTCCGGGGAAATAACGAGCTTTGCGCCCTGGGCGGCGGCTTGTCTTACCGGGACGGCGAAAATATTTTCAAAACCGCCGGGGCTTTGCGGGTCGCCGTACTGTTCGATAGCAGCCTTGTTCCAGCCGATAGCTGCTACCTTGATGGTATTTACGGGTTTGCCCAGAAGACTTAGCAGGTTAATGACGGCGAATACGGCAAGTGTGAGGCCTGCGGCCTTTAGCATGGGCTTTTCGATACGGCGGGTATTAATCATGGTCGCGGCGGCGGTCTGGATCAGTACCAGCAGAAAGACTATACCGCCCATACCGGTTACGCCGGTAAATGCGATAAGGTGCCGATAACTTGACCACGGGCGGACGATTGACTGGGCGGTTCCCCACATCGGTATAGCGGTGAAGTTGACCCAGTCGAGAATAACGACCAAAGCGGCGAAAACGAAACATCGGAAAACGGTAGGTTTGCTGAGCAGACCGCTTGCGGCAAGGACAAGCAGCGTCATTACGATAACAAAATCCAGGATGAGAACGATAACTATCGGCGGGGGCAAAAGTAGAACGATCATCTGGGGGATGGCATAAGCCAGGGCCATGTAGGTACCGGCGGCCATAAGAACGCCGCGTTTGAATTTCCACCTGGTGACGCATACCAGAAGCGGCACCAATGCAATGCACTGGACAGGTGCGAGAACGCCGAACAGATTGGGCAAACCCAGTAAAAGACCGCTAACAATCCCGCAAACCCGGCAGCAAATTTCCTTTGGCGTAAACATGACCGTCTCCTTTCTGATTGTAATTAACATTTACATGCTGACCAACGTAATACTCCTTTCACTTTCCTGCAAAGACACTAACGATTTGCCTTAGATAAAGCCTTCGTATCGCGTCATACCCGCGGCGGTTGGGGTCTTCAAGGTTGTGATAGTACCAGTGGCCGGGGTCATCTTTGTGGTAGTATTTGCGCCATCGTTCGGTGCAATGGATTCCATGGCCGAGAAATTCGGTATGAATATCTACCAGGTGGACGTTTTCATATTGTTCACAAATCTCGGCGATTTTCTGATTTGTCAAACGAGCAATCTTCGAAGCTGCACGCCATCTTGGAAGCCCCTTAGCCTGAGGATCGCTTACGTCGTCGGTGGGGTCGAAAATATTGGCCAGAAAAATATCGCAGCCGCCGGGGAATTTGGTCATTACACCTTCGACAAGCGTTGTAACCCGCTGCTTGATATTTTCCGTCCAGAAGATCGCCTGCTTATAGCTGCATCCGTACATCGCACCATCTACCGGCTTACTTCGGCCGTAATCGTGAATCAGGTCGTTTCCGCCGGAAGTTAAAAGGACGATTCCATGGACATCAGCGGGGTAAATTTGAACCAGCGGCAATTGATCGTCGATATGCTCCTGTGAAACGGTAAAATCCCTGGCCCAGTTCTTTGACTGCAACTGGGGCAAAACACTAGACAGGTCGCACCCTTTCATATCAGGATACTGCTCATCATCATTTTGCACCAGAAGTTGAAAATGGCTGTGCCTTCTGGAAGCACCCAGACCGCGAGTAATACTGTCGCCGATTCCGACCATTACGAATTTCTGATCGCTCCATTTTTGCTCGAAAGCCTCGGTGCTGATCGCAGGGCCGGCAGGACCAGTGCCCATAGGCAAGGGGCGTGTAACAAGATGAATTCTCCATGCGGCATACCCGCCGGCCAACACAAACAGTACCGGCACGAAAAGCAGCAATTTCCACCTGATCGAATACCATCGCATTTTAGCCATAACAGTCTCCTTTCATAAAGCAGCCCTGTATACTGTATTACTTACATAATACAGTATACACCAAAAACATAACTAGTCAAGGAACAAAATCAAAAAATGGTAAATTTATAGAAACATGTCTTTACTATGCCTGAACAATGCTTCCCTGGGGGCATACAGATATGGCACTACTAGCTTAAACACCGGAACCTCATTTACCGGCTAACCGGTTTTTGCTTATCATTTCTGTAAGCTCCTCTATAGCCTGCCAGTATTGATCCCATGCGGCCGTTGCCATGTCGTTATTGTGGCCGATTCCTTCTACCATCAGGTATAACTTTGGCTCTTTGGCGGCGTTTAAAAGTGCGCTGCTGTGCCATGGCTTTACTATCCTGTCCGCCGAGCCATGCATTATGAGGACCGGGCAATCGATCTTATCGATTTTTTTGAGATTATTTAATTTGTCAAACGGCAAGATCGGAATATGTGTAACGACACGGTATGCTGATGTGAAGGCGTTCTGGAGAATAACGCCGCCGACAGGTTTTTTGACGGCAATATCCACTGCCATCGCCCCGCCTACTGACCTGCCGTATGGAATGATCTTATTTGCAGGTACGCCTGCGACTTCGGTTAGATATGTGTATGCGGCGGCAATATCTTCGTAGGCGTTTTTCTCCGATGGTCTGCCCTCGCTTAGCCCATAACCTCGATAGTCATAGGCCAAAACGGAGAAACCCTGATTTACAAAACGCTCGAACACGAAGCGGTTCTGGCCGATGTCTTCTGCATTTCCGTGGCTGTAAAGAAGCGTAAACTCAGCTTTGGAATTTTTGAAGTAGTATGCGCATATCTTTTCGCCGGATGATGTTTTGATCATGACCATTTTCGGCTGGAAAGAATAGCTCGGCTCAGGCGGGATAAAAATCATCCGGTCGGAAAACGTACAACCGATGAGTACGCAGGAAAGATAAATGAATGCGACCGATTTGACGAGCCTTTTAAAACTCAGTTCACCAATGAAGGTCTTTTTGAAAGTCTCTTTTCGCATTTGTGTCCCTTCGCTGCATTGAATTGTCATTTTTGGGCCAATTATCCGTTTTTGATTTTCTCTATAAGGCTTTCGATAACCTGCCAGTATTTTTCACCTGCGATGGCGGCTATATCGTCTTCGTGGTCTGCGCCTTCAACCCAAAGGTAAGCTTTTGGCTGTTTGGCGGCTTCGTAAAGTTTTTCGCCGTGCCAGAATTTCACCAGCGAATCGGCTGTCCCGTGGATGACCAGTACCGGGCAATTTACCTTATCGATCCTGGAAATACTCTTGTATTTATCGAACGGGACGGCCTGTCCGCCGGCAACGACACGATTGATAGAAATAAAGGTGCTTTGCATAATAAGACCGGCTACGGGATTCGTGCTAGCCAGTTCAACAGCAACACCGCCGCCGAGGGACCTGCCCATAACAATTATTCTGGTCGGGGAAACGTTTTTAACTTTGACAAGATAATCGTAAGCGGCCTGGGCGTCGCGGTAGGTGTTTTTCTCGGTGGCCTTGCCCTCGCTTTGTCCGAATCCGCGATAGTCATAGGTGAGCACTGAAAACCCCCTCTCGCGGAAACGCCGCAGCCAGTGGAGGTTCATCCCGATGTCCTCGTTGTTGCCGTGATTATATAGTATAGTAAACTCGGCGTCGGGATTTCGCAGGTAACGGCCGCATATAGCATCGCCATTTCCAACGTCGATCTTGATAATTCCGGGACCGTCGAGGTAACTTGCAGGAGGCGGGGAAAATATCATCGCGGGAACATGGCTAACATTTAACAGCATGAAGGCCATAGACAAAACCAGCCCTCTTTTCATTAACGCCTTGATTGTATTTTCAATTTTTCTTTTTCGCATTTTCCACCGTCCTTTTCGGGGACACTATCAAGAATCTTTCATATTCTCTCTTACCCTTTCAAGCATATTGACTAATTTTTTCTGTTCGCTGTCATTTAGGGGCGACATGATCCTTTGGACCTCTTTGGCGTAAAGGGGTTCCACTTTCTTCAGCAGATTCTTACCTTTTGCGGTCATTTTGATAATATTACTTCTCCTGTCGCCTTCGGCTGCGGTTCGGATTACGAAACCGGCCTTTTCCATACGGTCGACAAGCGAAGTGACATTAGCACGGTTAACCAGCATCATCTCGCTAAGCCGGGCCTGGCTTAAGCCCCCGCTTTGATCGGCCTGGTGACCGAGCATCATCATCAGATTAATCTGCACAGCGGTCAGGTCGAACTGGCTCAAAAACTCGGTGGCCTGCTTTTTTATGCAAGTAGCTGTAAAATAGATATTCAAAAGAGACTCGTGGCTCTTGAGTGTGAAGGGAACATTAAGACTAAGCTCTTGTTCGAGTGACATTTCTGATTTCCTTTCACAAAAAATATAATGTTCACATATATACTATACGCTATTCAACCATTAAGTCAAATAAAAAAAGCGAAAAACATAAAAAATCTCTCGGCCGCAATGCAGTATCCAAAATTCGTAATTCGTAATTCATATATGCAAATTGACCGCCAGGTCAGTTTGTCCCCTCCAGTGTCGACAGGCAAAATCGGTCGGTCATTCCGGATATGTAATCGCATACGGTTCTTTCGAGGCCCTGGTCGGGTATGAACTTTCGAAAGTATGGGGGCATTATATCGGGCTGTTTTACGATTTTGGCGAATAACTCGCTTAACCACTGGTCGATCTTCTTTGCCGTCTGACGCAGGGTCGAGCTTAGATATATATTCTCCAGCAGGAACTCTTCCAACTGGCGAAGATTTTTATCGGCAGCATCGCTAACTAATATAAGCCTGGTTGGGTGTCCGTAAACATCCTGAGGAGTTTTAACCTGTGACTGCTTAACAGCCGCCCTGCTTGCCTCGATAGCATCGCTTACGAGAATATCAATAACCGTCTTTGCCGTACTTATCCGCCGCAGGGTATAGTCCTGAATATTTTCGGCACCGATCTTTTCCCTTGCCTGCCGGAAAAGAGCGATTTCTTTAAGCTGTTCTTCGTTTATCAGTTTTGACCGCAACCCGTCTTCGAGGTCGTGGCAATTGTAGGCGATACGGTCGGCGACGTCGGCGATCTGGCCTTCGAGCGAGCTTTGCAATTCCTTAAATTCGCCGGCGGCGGATTTATCGTACGGGCTGGAGTGCTTAGCGAGACCGAGCCTTGTTTCGTACATAAGATTAAGTCCCTGAAAACCCGGGTACGGGTGTTCGAGCAGATCGACAATCCTGAGTGCCTGACTGTTGTGCTCAAAGCCGCCAACATCTTCGGTAAGTTTGTTAAGCACGCTTTCGCCGGTATGGCCGAAGGGACTATGACCGATGTCGTGAGCGAGGCAGATCGCCTCGGTAAGGCTTTCGTTAAGGTCAAGAGCACGTGCGATTGTCCTGCCGATCTGGGCAACTTCAATGCTGTGGGTAAGCCGGTTTCGGTAGCTGTCATTTATACCGGGAGTAAACACCTGCGTCTTTCCCTCCAGCCTTCTGAACGCCTGGCTGTGGATTACGCGGTCACGGTCGCGGTCGAAATCCGTCCGGTAGGGATGAGGGGCCGTGGGAAAACGCCTTCCGCCGCTGCGTGCGACTGTTACGGCAAAAGATGAAAGTTCGTTATTCATGGTCAGAGATTCGGCAAATTGAGTTCTACGCTTTTTTGTTTCAGATCGGCATAGAGATCCTTTAGACCCTGGCTTATGACATCGGTCTGTCCGCAAACGGCCATGAAATTGGTATCACCGTTCCAGCGGGGGACGATGTGGATATGCATATGTTCGGGCAGACCGGCGCCGGCACATCTGCCAAAGTTGATACCCACGTTAAAACCGTGGGGAAAGACCGCCGCCGAAAGCACCTTCTTGCAATCCCGGGTAAGCTTCATCATCTCGGCAAGTTCAACATCCGTCGCCGAGTCAAGATCGTCAATGTGCCGTTTCGGACATATCAGCATATGGCCGTTGTTATAAGGAAAGCGGTTGAAAAGCACCAGGAAATTTTCAGTTCGCCAGAGTACCAGGTTTTCTTCGTCCTTTTCAGGCGCGGCAATATAGTCACAAACAAAGCATTCGCTTTCTTCGTTTAAGCCCTTGATATATTCTATTCGCCACGGGGCCCAGAGATTCTTTGATTGCACTTTCTGCCTCCCGGGCATTAATTGTCAAGAAGTTCGACAGACATTTTCTGGTCGACGATAATCTCGGGTGAAACACCCAGAAGAGGAAAACGAAGACCCGCCGAAAGCTTGGCTTTGTACTGCAGAACGTCTTTTTCCAGCAGACCTCTTTCAACATCAAAAATCTGTTTGCCGGCACCGTCAATAGAAATCAGTTTAAAATTACTAAGGAAGCCCAATGTACCCTTCATATCAAAACTTCCGGTATATATCTTAGGCCAGTTCTCAAGCTTTTGCTCTCCGATGGAATAAGTACTGTCGATAACAACTTTATTGTCTGCTTCAACACCTTCGGTTACCGGATCTGGAGGGACAAGCGTAAATGTCGTATCCCTGGCAAAACCTACTGGAACCGGAAGCGGAACAAACTGTCTTGTCGTCCAGGATGTGCCGGGTACCAGGCCTTTCGTTGTCTGCAGTGCCGTCGATGACGAATCCCACAGGTGCCATTGCAAGCAAACAAAGTCGGCTACCATGTCAGGATCTTTTATCCTGCCCTGCTTGCCGGAAACGCCGAAAGCCTTCGAGCCAAGTTCTGACGCCAGTTTGTTAAGATTTGAATAATCGGCGATCTTGCCGGTCGGAGAGACCGTGAAAGTATAGGTTCTACCTGCCAGGCTTTCAACGGCATCTTTGAGTGAAATCGTTTTCTTATCCTTCTTGCGAGTCACCTTCGCCGAATGGCACGTCGCTTCGATCGTCGTCAAACCGTAAGCATCAGGCTCTCCGACGGACTTATAAGAAACAACCACCTCGAGCTTTTCATAAATCTTCTCGGACTTGCCATCATCGGATTTAGCATCAAGAGTAACAGATGAATCTCTTTCGGAAACCATCTTATACTTGACGGGCACCTGTGGATCAAAATCCACTACAAGGAACACATTGCCATTTTTGGATCCCGGCTGACATCCCGTCAGCGACAACAATACCACAATACAAAACAAATAAGCTACTTTACGCAAGATTATTTCCTTCCAGAAAATCCATTCTCAAGTTTATTAGGGCAAACCCCGATTAGGTCAAAAAAACCTGTTTGAACTTAACTCTTAGTCAATTTTTTCAAGGCTTATTGAATGCGTCAGCCCCATCTTTAACGAAGCAGGTTCACCTTTATCGTTTTTACTGGTTTTGTCTGTTACGATATAGTCGGCAATGCAGGTTTCATCCCATTTGACAACTTTACCGCTTGCGAGGTCTATTTTCATTTCGCCGGTATATTTTTCCTGGCTGTCGAACATCCCGGCCATAAAACCAAACCCGCTGCCCTTAGGAGCCGGTCCCTCTGCGGTCTTAGCGGTTTCATAAGCTGTCATGGTCACGTTAGCGACGTCACCGTCAATACTGTCGATCATATAAGATTTCTCGAAAGATTTCTTGGCCATAATCTTCGGATGCGACCAGACAACCTTGGCCCAGCCTTGGCCCTTCTTGAGGCTAGAAGCGCCTTTTTTCGGAAGATCAATTTCATGACGGCTGATTATCTCTTCATCACTCAATAAGTTTTTAGCAACATTTCTTTCCGAACCGGTAATTTTAACTGAACGAATAGCAGTTCCGTCAGCCGGGGTAACAGTTCCGTCGGAGGAGATATTGATAGTATAACTCTTGCCTATCAGGGCATTTAAGGGGCGTTTGCTGTCTTCTGGCTTACTGCTGTCGAAACTAAAACTCACCACATCTGAGTCCTTCGTCAAGATCGATATATCCATTATGGTGATCTTGGCTACGGCACTGGAATCATCGTTTACGCTCTGTATCTCCTGGGTAAACGTAACTTCAACCTTTTTAGTATTATGTTTATCCTTGGTTGGAGTCTCTTGAGCCATATCCAGCTCTACAGACTGTTTTGTTTCATATCCGGCTTGGTATGTAGAAACATCACCCGAATTGAACTTTAGACCGATTTTTTCTTCCGGCCCGCAACCAGTAATAAACATTGCTACCAATAAAGATACAACAGTTAAACCAACAAGCAGTTTTTGCGACATAACACGCTCCTTATAATACAGTAATTGTCCAGTTTAATACCAACATCATTCTAATTATATATACTTTATTCGTCTTGGCAATAAATAATCTTAGTTATCTTTTGTAGTTTTTACGAATATTTCACTCAAAAACACAAATTAACTGTCTTTTTCCTGATATTTTGCTTTTTGGCCCTCCTTTTGGGCTGACATTATCATTAAAATTTGTATAATAAATAATTTGTAAACAATTGACGAACAGGCGAGTCGGCAATCAGGTCCGTCCAACAAAAACTAATAATTGGAGAATAATTATGAGAAGTGATATTGTTAAAAAAGGTTTTGAACGTGCTCCTCACCGCGCTCTTATGAGAGCAACTGGGCTTACCGATTCTGACATCAAAAAACCGTTCATCGCTGTCGCCAACAGCTTTTGCGAGATCGTACCCGGCCATGTCCACCTCGACGAGGTCTCAAAGACGGTCAAACAGGCGATCCGCGACGCAGGCGGAACGCCCTTCGAATTTAACACTATCGCAATCTGCGACGGTATCGCTATGGGACACGGAGGCATGAAGTATTCGCTCGCCTCGCGTGAGATCATCGCAGACTCGGTCGAAACCATGGTAAATGCCCACAGCCTCGACGGCTTGGTTTGCATACCAAACTGCGACAAGGTCATCCCGGGCATGCTGATGGCGGCTATGCGGCTGAATGTCCCGACGATCTTCGTCTCGGGCGGACCGATGGCAGCGGGCAAAACCAAAGACGGCAAAGTCGCCGACCTGATCACAGTATTCGAAGGGGTCGCCGAATTCAACGCCGGCAAGATCAGTGAAGAACGCTTGCACGAACTGGAATGCGCGGGCTGCCCTTCGCAGGGAAGCTGCTCGGGAATGTTTACCGCCAACAGCATGAACTGCCTGTGCGAAGCTATCGGAATGGCCTTGCCGGGTAACGGCACGATCCTTGCCATCGACCCGAAACGCCAGGACCTTTACAAAGCCGCCGGCAAACGCATCGTAGAACTGGTTAATGAGGACTTAAAACCGCTCGACTTTATCAGCAAAAAAACTTTCGACAACGCGTTTGTTCTGGATATGGCAATGGGCGGGTCGACAAACACGGTTCTGCACACACTGGCTATCGCTAACGAAGCCGGCGTCGAATACGGGCTTGACCGTATCAACGCAATCTCCCAGAAGTGTCCGAATATCTGCAAGGTCTCCCCTTCCAGCGCATGGCACATGGAAGACGTTGACGCCGCAGGCGGAATCAGCGCGATACTCAACGAAATAAGCAAAATCGACGGCATGCTCAATACTGACTGCAAAACGGTAACCGGAAAAACGCTCGGCGAAAATATCGCCGCCGCAGACATCAAGGACACCGACTGCATACACACGCTCGAAAACGCATACTCCAAAACCGGCGGACTTGCTATACTCCGCGGCAATCTGGCACCAAAGGGCTGCGTTGTCAAGAGTGCAGGGGTTGCAAAACCGATGCTCGTCCACTCCGGCCCTGCTGTTATCTTCGAGAGCCAGGAAGAGGCCTGCGAAGGCATCCTGGCCGGTAAGGTCAAAGCAGGCGACGTGGTCGTCATTCGCTACGAAGGGCCAAAGGGCGGACCGGGAATGCAGGAAATGCTCAGCCCGACAAGCTATATCATGGGCGCAGGCCTCGGCGAATCGGTCGCTCTGATAACAGACGGAAGGTTCTCGGGCGGTACACGCGGCGCATGCATCGGTCACGTAAGCCCGGAAGCCGCCGACGGAGGCCCGATCGGACTGGTAAACGAAGGCGACATCATCGAGAT
>JAIPFN010000153.1 GCA_021736615.1 Phycisphaerae bacterium
TGACTTGTCAGGCAGTTTTGCTTTTTGCGAAAACCAAACAGACCGCCAATTTTGATTTTTAATTTGTCATTTTAATCTTTAATTTTTGATTTTTGATTTATACAATACAATTTCAACCAACTTTTTGGGAGTTGAACCTTTTTTTGGTAATGGCGGTTCTTGCCGGATCTGCAATGGCGGGTCCAACTGGGCCGTATCGTCTCGCGTTTATTACGAGTACGATGCACAATGCTGTATCTACTGATATAGCCGATTACAATGCATACGTCCAAGGACTCGCCGACGCTGCCGGAATCGGAATGGGCGGAACGTACGGCGATCTTGAATGGAATGTTATTGGCTCGACCGCTACAGTCGACGCAAGAGACAATACCGGCACGAACCCCCTCGTTGATGGCGTTGGTGTACCGATTTATCTTGTTGACGGAACTACTCTCGTAGCCAATGACAACACGGACCTCTGGGACGGCGTGTACACTGGCAGTGGCCAAGATAACACCGGCGGAGTTCAGCATATCATCGATCAAACTGAAAATGGAGATGTATTTGCTCACTGGCCTTTCACCGGTACTAATTTGGATGGAACTGCTGCGTTACCTTTAGGAAGTGGCGGTAACGTCAGCCAGGGTCAAGGCAATGATCCAACCAGGTGGATATGGCGGCAGTGGACCTGGCAAAACGTTTCTAGCGAACTGCCAATGTATGCTATGTCGGCAGTTATCCCTGAGCCGGCAACAATGGCTCTTCTCGGTCTTGGCGGACTGACACTTCTGCGTCGCCGTCGTAATGGCTGATTTTAAAGATTTTAATATATATAAAACCCCCGCCGGCTGGTGCCTGTGGGGGTTTTTTATTTGCTCGCTCGGCTTGAGCCTGTACATATTATGTACAATAGCAGCGCTTTAAATGTCGCTTTTCATGGGCGCACGACCTTGTCACACCAGCAACTCATTGCCATAACCTTATTCTATGACAGCACTTACCAAAGACCAGGTCTTTCTGGCACGGATATTGCTTTATTTACTGGTGTTGTTTTGATAAATTTCTTTAATCGAAGATTTACTTAAGGGTTTTGATTTGAGTTCTAAACGAATGTCTTTGCTGGGATTATTGCTGCTGGTTCCCGCTCCGAGTATCGGTGTGTTTGCCGGTATGGTTGCCCTGCCGGACGATGCTGCGGGCAAACTTATTTTTATGGTCTCTAAGTTCTGGATATTGGTGGTTCCGCTTTTGTGGGTGTGTTTGGTTGAAAAGGGGAAGTTCAGCTTATCGTGTCCAAAGCATGACGGTTTTGGAGTCGCTGCCGGGCTTGGTATTTTGATGAGCGCTGTCATTTTTGCAGCGTATGCGTTGTTTGGGCCGCTTCTGATAAATCCGGCGGGGATCAAGGAAATGGCCGCAGAGGTCGGGCTTGCTAACCGTTATGTGTACCTGGGAGGCGCTGCGTACTGGATACTGGTCAATTCGGTGCTGGAAGAGTATGTCTGGAGATGGTTCGTCGTTAAGCAGTGCAGGGTGTTTATGCCGAAATGGCCGGCGATCATAGTCTCGGCGGGCTGCTTTACCATACACCATATTATTGCGATGCAGGTATATTTCAGCTGGCCGGTAACGCTACTGGCGTCGATGGGGATTTTTATAGGCGGAGCGACCTGGTCGTGGTGCTACCTGAAATATAAATCGGTCTGGCCGGGGTACGTCAGCCATGCAATCGTCGACGCGGCTGTATTCGGGATTGGCTACATTCTGATTTTTCAATAATCAACCGCCTTGGCAGGAAGATATAAGGCCTCCGAAATGCCTATATCTCCAGAAAAGTCTCGAAGAGTCGTATCTTTACTTTTGTTGCTGATTGACTTGCCGGGATTTGTGTGTTATCATTTGCCACTAACTGTTACTTTTGATATTTGGAGCTTTTGGTACTTAATTATGGCTAAGACACTTACTTATAAAATTCTTGAAAAACACCTTGTTGAAGGCGAACTCGCTGCCGGAAACACTATCGGCATTCATATCGACCAGACTCTTACGCAGGACGCTACCGGCACGACGGCGTTTTTGCTGTTCGAGTCGATGAATTTTAGCCGCACCAAGACCGATGTTTCGGTGAGCTACATTGACCACAATATGAGTCAGTTCGGTCCGGAAAATCATAATGACCACCTGTATCTGCAGACCGTCGCCACCAAAGCCGGAGCGTATCACTCCCGGGCGGGTAACGGTATCTGTCACCAGGTACACCTCGAACGGTTCGGCAAACCGGGATCGACGCTGCTTGGCAGTGATTCGCATACTCCCACCGGCGGCGGGATCGGTATGCTGGCTATCGGCGCCGGCGGAATGGATGTAGCGGTCGCTATGGTTGGCGGGACGTTCTATCTGACGGGGCCAAAGGTTATCGGCGTTAAACTTGTCGGCAAGTTAAAAGACTGGGTTGCAAGCAAGGATGTTATCCTTAAACTGCTTAGCATTCTTTCGACCAAGGGTAATGTCGGATGTGTGGTTGAATACTTCGGGGCAGGGGTTAAAACGCTTTCGGTTCCGCAGCGGGCTACAATTACGAACATGGGCGCAGAACTAGGCGTGACGACAAGTGTGTTCCCGAGCGATGAGAATACTTTGCAATTTCTGAAGGCACAGGACAGGGAAGATGCTTTTGTCGAACTTTCGGCTGACGAAGGCGCCGAATACGACCGGGTTATCGAGATCGATCTTTCAAAGCTCGAACCTATGGCGGCATGCCCTTCTTCTCCGGACAATATTAAGACCGTCGCAGAGATAGCAGGTACGACAGTTCGGCAGGTTGTTGTCGGAAGCTGTACGAACTCGAGCTATGCCGACCTTATGATGGTCGCAAAGGTTCTTAAGGGACGCAAGATCGACGAGATGGTGGAATTCGCTATCGCACCGGGCAGCAAGCAGGTGCTGGAGATGCTTATACAAAACGGAGCACTTGGCGATATGATCGCCGCCGGTGCGAGGATACTGGAATCGGGATGCGGGCCTTGCATCGGGCAGGGCTTTTCGCCCGCCGACGGGGTTGTGAGCGTTCGGACGTTTAACAGAAACTTTGCGGGCAGAACAGGTACAACGGGTGATATGGCGTACCTGGTTAGTCCGGAGACGGCTATAGCGTGTGCGTTGACGGGGGAGTTTACCGATCCTACGACGCTTGACATCGAATATCCAAAGATTCCGCTGCCGGAGCATTTCATTACAGACGACAGCATGATCTTAAAACCACTGCCGGAAGATGAAGCCGAAAAAGCCGAAGTGCTCCGCGGGCCGACCATCGTCGTTCCCGAGTCGCCGCGGCCGCTGCCGGATACTCTGACTTCGACGGTTATCCTTAAGTGCGGTGATAAGGTCACGACCGACCATATCATGCCGGCTGGGGCGTTTCTTAAGTATCGCTCGAATGTGCCGGAGTATGCAAAGGCTGTGTTTGACTGCTTTAAAGAAGTCGGCAAGCCCTCATTCCACGACCGTTCGCTGAAGCTTAAGGCCAAAGGAAGCGGGTCAATCGTCATTGCCGGTCAGAGCTATGGACAAGGGTCAAGCCGTGAGCACGCGGCGCTTTGTCCGATGTACCTTGGCGTACGGGCGGTGATCGCCAAATCCATCGAGCGGATACACAAGGCGAATCTGATTAATTTCGCAATCGTTCCGCTGGAATTTGCCGATGAGAGAGATTATGACGAAATTTATGAGCATGACGAGCTTCAAATCGACGGTCTGCTCGAAGCAGTAAAAAGCAGTGACAGTGTTACAGTTAAGAATATTACGCAGGGAACGGAATTTAACGCGATCCTGAAACTTGCTGATCGGGACAGGGATATTCTGCTGGCCGGTGGGCTGCTTAGCTATACGCGTAAGAATGCTTAAAGAGAGAAGGGAGAAGGGAGAAGGGAGAAGAGAGAAGGGAGAAGGGAGAAGGGAGAAGAGAGAAGAGAGAAGAGAGAAGGGAGAAGGGAGAAGAGAGAAGGGAGAAGAGAGAAGAGAGAAGAGAGAAGAGAGAAGCGTGAAGCGTAAAGTATAACTTGTAAGGTAAACATGCCGGTATAATACCGCCGGTACATTTTGTTAAGCAGGACTATTATGAATAAGATATTTATTATTTTAATGCTGGCGGTCGTGATTGTTAGTGCGGTCTGCGCTGAAGATATTAAAAGTGTCAAGCCGAAATCCGAAGAAGAGGTTGTGCCGCTGCTCAGGGACGGGTTTGCTTTTCCTAATTCCGGTGTTGAGGGGCTTGTTACCAAAGCAAGGGGACAACAGAAATGGTTCTTTTCGCCGTATGAGAATATCTCCGATACGAGGGTTACGATATTGGCTGGGTGGTCGATCGAGCTGCTGCCTTCGAGTACGCTGGAAAAGATTATAGGGATGATGGACGAAGCTGCGCAAAAAAGCAGCACTATGGAGATAAAGCTGTGGGGCAAGGTTACAAAGTACAGCAATAAGGGTGTGTCGAAGAAACTTTACTTTAACGAAGATGCGCTCAAAGATGAGATTTTTACACGCAATTATATCTTTCCGCTGAACTTTATTCCGATTACTACGATTAAAGAAAACGTCAGTAATGTCATTCCGGGCAATGGCGAAGAGGCAAAACCGGACGATCCGAAATCTATCATTCCTCAGGAGGCGAAGAATCTCCTTGAAACGACAGGAGACAAGCAGGGCCAGACGGTAACGGACAAGACGGAAGCGGACTCGATCATTCCGGAAGATGTGATGGAAAAGTTCAAACTGAAACGAGTTGAAAATCTGTCCAAGTGGAAAAAAAATACCGTCGTTATGAAAGACGCCTCGCTTACCAACAGGACGGGTTTTATTACGCAGGGCGAAGGGTATAAGATTTTTTCGGTCGACGCGATGGGCCTGAAGGTCAACGAGGCGGCGTTTAAGCTGCTGCCTTGCGAGACGCTGCAAAGGACCGAAAAGGACATCGTAACTTCGCCGGGCAGGAACAGGTACAAGGTTTCAGGGACGATCACTATGTTCAAGGGCGAGTACTATATTCTTTTGCAACGGAGTGTTAAGACTTATAATCATGCGAATTTTGCGAGGTAAGTTTTGTATTGTTGACGTGTTTTTTATCATGAAGATCATGAAGAAAAATGAAGAGCATGAAGTAAATAAATAAAACGTCATTGGTGTTTTGTTGATTTTCTCTTGCAACTTTTGTGATGGCCGTTTTTCCTCAAGAAGTTATTTTGCACAGAGGAAAATGAAGAAAAGAGAGAGATAAGAGAAAGATTAAAACTTTTATTTTGGAAGCCGCCTTCGGCGGCGCTTTATTATGACTGCTATTGATGATATTTTGATGTGTTATGACCGGGATGGTTTCCTTGAAGACCTGGGGGAGCTTCGTGCTAAGATACTTAATGCGGCTTATTGGCCGGAGGGCGACGCCAGGCATGTTTCGCTTACTAATATTATAAACTCGGTTAAGAATGACGGAGACGCCGCGGTCGCGCGTTTTACGAAGGATTATGACAGTGTCGATCTTTCGCCGGATGAGTTTCTTGTTACGGCTGACGAGATAGCAAAAGCACACTCAGAAGTTGACGATGATCTTATGGGTTCACTTCGCAAATCCATTGACAATGTTCGCAAGTACCAGGCGGAAATTTTCACGGGTAAGAGCATTCCGGGCAAGGTTAAATATACGCCGATCAAACGGGTGGGGGTTTGTATTCCCGGGGCCAGTGCCCCGCTGCCTTCGACAGTTATTATGACGGCGGTTCCGGCACAGGTGGCAGGCGTTAAAGAGATCGCTCTTATTTCGCCGCCGAGGTATAACAATTCGATTCATCCGGTTATACTTGCTCTTTGTTATGAGCTTGGGATCACGGAGGTTTACCGTGTCGGCGGTGCGCAGGCTGTTGCGGCACTGGCGTACGGCACTGAGCATATTCAAAAGGTTAACAAAATCGTCGGGCCGGGAAGTACGTGGCTACAGCTTGCAAAGCGGCATGTGTTCGGGGTTACCGTCGACATCGATTCTATCGCAGGGCCTAGCGAGGTATTGGTGATCGCCGACAAAACGGCGAACCCGGCTTGGGTAGCGGCGGATATGCTTAGCCAGGCCGAACACGCACCGGGAAGCGCGATTGTTTTTACGGACTCTAAAGAGATCGGCGAAAAGGTTATCGAAGAACTTAAAAAACAGGTTAAGCAGCTTGACCGGGCCGAAGATACCGAGAAATGCCTGGTCGAATTCAGCGGTGTTGCCGTGTTCGAGGATATGGATACAGTTGTCGAGTGGGCGAACGCATTCGCGGCCGAGCACTTGCAGATTCAATGCGGCGAAGACAGCAATGCAATCGCCGACCGGATAGAAAATGCCGGGGCGATTTTCATCGGGCCGTATACACCGGTCGCTGTCGGTGACTACTGGGCCGGGCCAAGTCATACGCTGCCGACGGGGATGAGCGCGAAATTTTTCTCGGCGCTTTCCAGCAATGACTTTGTCAAATCGACGAGCATTATTCAATACGATCAGGAAAAGCTTAGCATCGATAGCAAGGACATCGCCCGGCTTGCAAGGACCGAGGGGCTTGATGCACACGCTCGAAGCGTTGAGATTCGCTGCGAATAAACTTAACCATGGATTTCACGGATTTACACGGATTTAATGAAAGATAAATAGTCGTTGAGTCTCGTGAGACTTTTGGGCGTGGTTATTAACCATGAAGAACTTGAAGGGCATGAAGAAAAGATAAAAAAAGCAAAAAGAGTTAAAGAAAAAAGCGAAAAAATAACCTCGGATTACGACACCCTATAGAAAAAATTTATGGCTATAGATATTGAGAAACTTACTCCTGCTATGCGGCAATTTCATCACTTTAAGGAAAAATATCCTGATGCGATATTGTTTTTCCGGATGGGTGATTTTTATGAGACATTCTACGAAGATGCCAGGACGTGTTCTCGTGTGCTTGGGCTTACATTGACCAGCCGCAGCGGTAAGTCGGATAATCCTGTTCCACTTGCCGGACTGCCCTTCCACGCCGTTGACGGGTACCTTAAGAAGATGATCCAGGCGGGGTATAAGGTTGCGGTCTGTGAGCAGGTTGAAGATCCTAAGACCGCTAAGGGCGTGGTCAAACGTGATGTGGTTCGGGTTGTAACGCCCGGAACACTAACCGACGATATGCTGCTCGATGCAAAGGAAGACAATTTTCTTTGTGCGGTCAGTCCGTCAGGGGCGTCAGCTGGGATCAGCTGGGTTGATATTTCGACGGGGCATTTTTTTGTGCAGCAGATCGCAGAGGGGGCGATAATTGACGAGCTGCTCAGGCTCGGAGCGAAAGAATGTTTACTGCCTGAAAAGAGCGGCGGGCTTTTTGACGCCGAGATCGAACGGTTAGCTAAAGATATTGCCGGTCAGACTGATTCGACAGTTACGCGGCGCCCGGGGTGGTATTTTGACGATCATTCGGCGAAGACTACACTGCTGAAACAATTTGGAACTAATACGCTCGAAGGGTTCGGTATCGATGAGAGTTTCACATCGCTTTCGGCTTCGGGGGCGATAATCGAATACCTTAAGGAAACGCAGAAAACCGCTCTCGATCATATCTCAACGATCAAGAAAATCGACCGGGTTAAATTCTTGCAGGTTGACCAGGTTTCGCTGCGGTCTTTGGAAGTCTTGCGGACGATGCGTGGTGAGACGGCGAAAGGATCGCTGCTTGAAAGTGTAGATGAAACGCTTACGGGGATGGGCGGCAGGATGCTGCGGGGGTGGTTGTGTATGCCGCTTTGCAATGTCGAGAGTATTACTTTGCGGCAGGACGCGGTTGGTGAGTTTGCGACAGATGAATCGGTGCTCGGACAGATACGCGGGCTTTTGAAAAACATTTCCGACATTGAACGGATCGCCGCGCGGGTCAGTACGTTTCGGACCAATCCCAAGGATCTGCTTGCACTTGCAGTGACGCTGCGGTCGATACCGGGGCTTCGGAGCACGCTTGAGCTTTGCCATAGTTCGCTTGCCAAAGCACTTGCCAAACGATGCGACAGTATGGATGAGCTTGCCGACCTTCTGGAAAGTGCTATCGAACCGGAGTGTCCTTCTCATACGCGTGACGGCGGGGTTATCCGGACCGGTTACAACGAGCAGCTGGACAAATATCGGGGGGCTTCTGCCGATGGCCGCAACTGGCTTGCAGAGTATCAGCAGCGCGAGATCGAGCGGACGGGGTTTAACAATCTTAAGATCGGTTACAACAGGGTGTTCGGTTTTTATATCGAGCTTAGCCGTGCTCTTGCCGACAAAGTACCACCCGAGTATGTTCGCAAGCAGACGCTTAAAAATGCAGAGCGGTATATTACCGATGAGCTTAAAACATACGAAGATCAGGTGCTTGGTGCACAGGATAAGGCGTTGGAGCTTGAACAGAAACTTTTTGAAGAGATTCGGATGGAGTCGGCGAAGTATATTGCCAGATTGCAGGCGCTTGCCGATTGTGTGGCGAACTGCGATTGTTTGACGGCATTTGGATTCCTTGCCGCTCGACGCGGGTATATTAAACCGATAATCACAGACAGCAGCGAGATCGTTATCACAGACGGTAAGCACCCGGTGCTCGCCGAGAGTTTACAAAGTGAGTTTGTGCCTAACGACGTTGCCCTCGGCGACGACAGTGGCGATCTTGCGATAATCACCGGGCCGAACATGGCAGGTAAGAGTACTTATATACGGCAAGTTGCGCTACTCGCTTTGCTTGCGCAGACGGGAAGTTTTATACCGGCTTCAACAGCGAGAATAGGCGTTGTTGACCGGATATTTACGCGGGTTGGGGCGAGCGATGAGCTTACTCGTGGGCAGTCGACGTTTATGGTTGAAATGACAGAGACGGCTAACATTATAAACAACGCTACGGGCCGTTCGCTGGTTATTCTCGATGAGGTCGGGCGCGGTACGAGTACTTATGACGGTTTGTCTCTGGCGTGGGCGATTACCGAGCATATCGCTAACAACATTAAATGCCGGACGCTTTTCGCGACGCATTACCATGAGTTGACCGAGCTTTCGGAATTGCTGGTTAATGTCAAGAATCTGAACGTAGCCGTTCGTGAGTGGCAGGACGAGGTTGTGTTTTTGCATAAGATATTGCCGGGCGGAACCGATAAGAGTTATGGTATTCATGTTGCTCGGCTTGCCGGGGTTCCCAGGAGTGTTACGCAGCGGAGTACGGAAATTCTTCGTGACCTGGAAAATACGTTCGCCAAAGAAGCCGAAGGACCGGCGCTTACTCAAAATAAAACGGCTGACGATGCGGGGTATCTGCTTTTCGTCAACAAACACAAACCCGTGATCGATAAGCTGGCATCGACGGATGTCAATAACTTGACGCCGATTGAGGCGATAACTCTATTGAGTCAAATCAAGGCCGAAATGGAAGATTAGTATTTTTCGGAAAATTTTGATGCTGTGTTTTTACAATCCGATTCGGTCGGCAATTACTGTAAGTGTAAATGACAATGTGAACGAGATTATCGGTGATATTATCCATATTACCAGCAACTTTTTTATCGACGTATTAGTCAAAATCCTTTTCCACCCGACCTTAGAAACTCCCAATCCCATTACTGCAAGAGCATTCATTTGAACGAGCGAAGTGGGAATGCCTCTCGATAAAGATGCAAATATTAATAAAGACGCTGTTACAATAGAGATCAAACTTGCTCCAAGCGGACTAAATTGTATTATTTCTTTTCCCACTGTTTTGCTGACTCCTTTACCAAATATAGAACTTCCGATAGCAAAGCAAGGCGCAGTTACTAATGTAGCGAGAATCATTACAAGTAAGAAGTTGCTATTTTCGGGTTTGATGTTTAATTCGTTTGAGACAATAGACGCTATCGGGCCGGATGCATTCGCTACGTTATTTGAACCAATAGCAAAGGCTACATAGCATGATGCAAATAAGGCAAGAATTTTCAATAAGGGATGGGCTGAAATTTCTTTGAAATCTACAATCTGCCGCTTATTTAACGGATTATAGAGAAACTTGCCAATTAGAAAAGTGATGGCAAAAGCTATAATCGGCAAAATAAACCAGGCAGGTATTATCTCAAAAAATAATTTATCAATCTGAATAATCTTATAATAAATCGCCGGCCCTACAAGAGCAGTTATTGTTGCCTGGCTGGTCGATTGAGGAACTTTTAGTAAGTTTGCAATTAACAACGATAGGGAAACCGATAAAAGAATTATAGTTCCGAGCGTAAGCGTCATCGCTTCACGCGGAACGATGGAACCGCCTATTGTCTTAGCGACATTTTCACCGGCTATAATAGCCCCCAGAAAAACAAATATCCCAAATATCCCCGGTATCAAATTCTTTTTTATAATATTCGAACCATATGCCGCGGAAAAAGAAGGTGCGGTTCCGCTTCCGCCCATATTAATGGCCAAAAACATTGCTATCACAAATGGAATCAATAATATTGAAAACATAATATTCTCTCTAATTGGCAAGTTTTATTTCTGGCATAGTTTCTAAGTTAAATCTGAAAGTTTCAATTTTTCCAGTCGATCTGAAATGTAATCCCTTATTTCCTTAAACACCGACAAGATTTTCATTTCCTTGGCCAGGGGTGTATCGGAATAAAAAAATTTGCTTACAGATTCCGTCGAAGCCAAAGCCCCATCCATCAATCGTATTATTTCTGCGACACTTATATTTGAAGCTGGCTTTGCTAATTTATAGCCGCCTCTGGTACCACGCCTGGTTTTCAAATACCGACTCTGTTTTAAAATTGTAAACAGCAGTTCAAGGTATTTTTTTGAGATGTCATATTTTCCGCATATTTCTTCTATCTTGATAAATCCTTTTTCCTCATTACGAGCCAAATAAATAAGTGCCAGTATCGAGTACTCGCTTTTTGTTGTAAGTTTCATTTAAACTCCCTATTTGGATAAATTTAGCAGCTCTAGCCTTCTAAGTCTATTGACATTATAGACAAGACTTTAGCATTTGTCAAGGATAAACTCAACTCTACAAAATTGTTCTTCCTTTATTTCTTGAAAATTGGCCGTTTTAGGCTAAAATACACATCTTGACCTATATTGTTTTCGAAAGGGATAATTATGAAGAACTTATTGGCAGCATTAATTTTGATGGTTTTGGTGCAGGGATGCTCTGTATCTCAGGATGTTCGTACTTTTTCGCCGAACGGCATGCAGCAGTTTGCTGTTGAAAAAGGTAACGACGGACTGGCGTACAGGCTTACTGTAGACGGCAGAGAGGTTATGAGCAGCAATGACATTTCGATCACCATTGACGGTGTTGAGTATCCGGGGACGGCAAAGATTAAGGATATTCAACGAATTGCGATTAATAGCGAAATCGCACCAACGGTTTCTACTGTCTCGTCAAAGATTCAAGAAAAATGCAATGATACACTGATTGATTTTGGCGATTCGGTTACTTTAAGGGTCCGGGTTTATAATAACGGTGCGGCGTTTCGTTGGGAGAGCCGGATTGACAAAGACGTAACTGTTAACGCTGAAAAACTTGGGTTTACTTTTGCCAAAGACTATCAGATGTACTACCCTATACCCAACGGGGGTAATTTTTTCTCTCACCAAGAGAGCAGTTTTGAGTACTTGAAGATTCCCGAAACAGCCGGTAAGAAAATGGCATGTGTTCCGGTTCTTGTTGAGTTGGATGGCGGCAAAAAGCTCTTGATTAGCGATGTCAATGTCAGTGGGTATCCGGGGCTTTGGGTTAAGGGTACCGGAAAGGCGAGTTTGCAATCGGCGTTTCCGCATTACCCGCTGGAAACAAAACTTAAAGGAGACCGCAGCCTTACTGTCGCCAAGTACGCTGACTATCTTGCAAAGACTAATGGGAATCGCACTTATCCGTGGCGGGCATTTGTCGTTACTGACGATGCGGGCTTGCTGACCTCGACTATGCTTTATTCGCTTGCCGATGAGTGTAAGTTGAAAGACACTTCGTGGATCAAGCCGGGTAAGGTTTCATGGGACTGGTGGAACGCCTGGAATATTACGGATGTGGATTTCAAGGCGGGCATCAACCAGGACACTTACAAGAACTATATTGACTTTGCTTCTAAAAACAAACTCCGGTATATCATACTTGACGAGGGATGGAGCGTTCGCGGGCCGGATACTCTGCTTGAGGTTGTACCGGAACTTGACATTGCCGGGCTGGTTGAGTACGGAAAAGCCAAAGATGTCGGGGTTATTTTGTGGATGACTTCGGTCGCACTTGAGCGAAGCTTCGATAAGGCGTTCAAGCAGTTTGACGAATGGGGGATCAAGGGGCTTAAGGTTGACTTCATGCAGCGGGACGACCAGGTTATGATGGACTTTTGCGAGAAGGTTGCCGCCACGGCTGCTGAGCATAGGATGATCGTGGATTTCCACGGCGGTTCGAAACCTACCGGCTTGCAGCGGACATATCCCAATGTGCTAACGCAAGAATCGGTACAGGGACTTGAACAAAGCAAGTGGAGCAGAAAAGCTAATCCTGATACATCTGTGCTGCTGCCGTTTATCCGCATGGCTGTCGGACCGATGGATTATACGCCCGGCGCGATGGACAATTATACTGCTGAAAAGTTTGTTATTAACGGCAAAAACCCCGGCAGCCTTGGGACGCGTTGTCATCAGCTTGCGATGTATGTGGTTTTTATCAGCCCGCTGCAGATGCTTTGCGATACGCCGACCAAGTACCGCAAAAACCCGGAGTCCATGGCGTTTTTGCGTGAGGTTCCCACGACGTGGGATGAAACTGTCGTACCTAAAGCTGAGGTTGGAAATGTTGTGGCCGTTGCCCGGCGAAACGGCGATAAATGGTTTATCGGTGCTTTGTCCGATTGGAACAGTCGCGAACTGACGCTTAAACTCGACTTCCTAGATAAGGGGAAATACACGTTGAGTTACTGGGCTGACGGGCCGAAAGCGGATACAGAGGCAACCGATACCACCATCGGCAAGTCTGTTGTTACGGCGGGGTCAAATTTGAAGATCAAGCTGGCACCGGGCGGCGGGTATGCGGCGATTCTGGAACCGGCTAAATAAAACTAGGTTCAACTCCCAAAAAGTTGGTTAATTTATCAGGCTGCGAAGGCCTGTTTTACTTTTAATGCGAAATATTTTGAGTCATGAAAGCCATAAGCTTTACGTTTAATAACCTTGATCTTATTGTTGGCACCTTCCAATC
>JAIPFN010000154.1 GCA_021736615.1 Phycisphaerae bacterium
TCGAACTCCCCGAACCGTTCAAGAATATGGGCGCAAAAATGGTCAACGAAGTAGCCAGCAAAACAAGCGACCTGGTAGGCGACGGAACAACCACCGCGACAGTACTCGCAGAGGCGATCTACAACGAAGGACTCAAACGCGTGTCCGCGGGCGTAAACCCTGTCGCAGTTCAGCGCGGCATAAACAACGCGGCTCAGGTAGTTGTCGAGTATATCGAATCTGTCAGCAAGAAGGTAAAAGGCCACAGCGACATCGCTAAAGTCGGTGCGATCAGTGCCAACAACAACCCGGAAGTCGGCGAAATACTGGCAGAAGCAATGGACAAAGTCGGAACCGAAGGTGTTATCGAGATCGAAGAAGGCAACGGACTCGAAACGGAACTGACAGTCGTAGAAGGCATGCAGTTCGACAAGGGTTACCTCTCGCCGTACTTCATGACCAACCCTAACACGATGGAAGCGGTTCTCGAAGACGCATACATCCTGCTGCACGAACAAAAGATCTCAAACGTTCGAGAGATCGTTCCGCTGCTGGAAAAGATCGCACAGACCGGTTCGCAGCTTTTGATCGTCGCAGAAGAAGTCGAAGGCGAAGCACTCGCCGCACTGGTCATCAACAGGCTCCAGGGCGTTTTGAAAGTCTGCACCGTCAAGGCCCCTGGATTTGGCGACCGCAGAAAAGCGATGATGGAAGACCTCGCCGTTCTGACCGGCGGACAGGTTATCACCGAAGACCTCGGCATCAAGCTGGAAACAGTAGAGCTTACTCAACTCGGTAAAGCCAAACGTATCGTTGTCAGCAAAGACAATACAACGATCATCGAAGGCGCCGGCACAAAGAAAGCCATCAAGTCACGCTGCGAGCAGATCAAAAACTTCATCGAAAAAACAACCAGCGAGTACGACAAGGAAAAACTCCGGGAAAGACTCGCAAAACTCACCGGCGGCGTAGCTGTCATCAAAGCAGGCGCACCGACCGAGACCGAGATGAAGGAACGCAAGGACCTCCTTGACGACGCACTGCACGCAACTAAAGCGGCTGTCGAAGAAGGCGTCGTAGCAGGCGGCGGAGTCACATACCTACGCGCTATCGCAAGTGTCAACAAGGCAAAAGCAAAAGCAAAAGGCGACGAGAAAGTCGGCTTTGATATTATCGCAGACGCTCTTAAAGCTCCAACTCGTCAGATCGTCGACAACGGCGGCGAAGAAGGCGATGTCATCGTAGCCCAGTTGCTGGAAAAAGAAGGCAACATCGGGTACGACGCCGGCAAAGGCGAATTCGTCGACATGCTCAAAGCCGGCATCATCGACCCTGCCAAGGTTGCAAGGATCGCACTGCAAAACGCCGCATCGGTCGCCGGCCTTATGCTTACGACTAACGTTATTATCTCGGACCTTAAAGACGACGATCCGGAAAACGCGACAGTCGGAGCTGTTATTTAAGTTTAATTTTTCAATGCCAGGCTGCGAAACAGAAATCCTTCGCAGCTTGGCATTTTTTTTGCAAGAGAATAAAGGCCCATGACAAAAAGAGACTATTACGAAATTCTTGGTGTCGGAAAATCCGCATCGGCTGACGATATAAAACGGGCATACCGCAGGCTGGCAATGAAGTACCACCCGGACAAAAACCCCGGAAATAAAGAAGCAGAAGAAAAGTTCAAGGAATGTGCCGAAGCATACGAGGTTCTCAGCAATACTGAAAAACGTCAGAGGTATGACCAGTTCGGCCACGAAGGACTTCGCGGTTCGGGAATGCACGACTACTCGCATATGAACGCTCAGGACATCGGCGATATCTTCGGCGACATCTTCGGCGACTTCTTTGGCGGCGGACGCAAACGAGGCGGACATCGCCAAACCGCCAACGCGCCAAGACGCGGTTACGACCTTGAAACTACTATAGAACTGACGCTCGAAGAGGTGTCCAAGGGCGTCGAAAAAAGTATCGAGTTTACTCGGCAGGACATTTGCAAGGAATGCACCGGCAGCGGGTCGGCAAAAGGAAAGGCCCCTTCGACATGCCCGGTATGCGGCGGAAGCGGACAGGTCCAGAAAGCCGGACTCGGCGGATTCTTCCAGATGGTCTCGACGTGCGGACAGTGCCAGGGATCCGGCAAGATAATTACCAACCCCTGCAAAAAATGCAAAGGCACCGGACACGTACCCAAAAAACGTTCGGTTAGCATAAAGATCCCTGCCGGCGTCCATGAGGGCCAGGGAATTCGCGTATCCAGCGAAGGCGAACCCGGCTCCAACGGCGGGCCGCGCGGCGACCTGTATTGCTACGTGCGTATAAAGGCACACCCGTTCCTTATGCGTGACGGAAACAACCTGGTCGCAACGGTGCCTATATCTATCACGCAAGCCGCACTGGGCGCGATGATCGACGTACCGAGCCTTACCGGAATGAAACAGTTTAAAATACCGCCGGGGACTCAGCATGGAAACGTGTTCAGAATCAAAGGCGAGGGACTGCCGGACCTTAGAACAAACAGAACGGGCGACGAACTTATCAGAGTCATGTTGGAAGTACCTAAAAACCTGACAAGCCACCAGGAAAACCTCCTGCGGGAATTCGCAGAGTCAGAAAATAAGAATGTTTTGCCCGAAACAAAAAAGTTTTTTGATAAACTAAAGAAATATTTCGGATAACCTGGCAACATATTTCGAGAATGATCATGAAATCAGAAAATATAAAAAACGAACAGCCGCAAGGCGAAGCTGCTGAAAATACTGATAACGTTGAGAGCACTGAAAAGGCCGCAAAGAAAGGCTTCTTCGGCAAAAATGCCGGTGCCAAGAGCAAGGAAGTTGTCAATCTGGAAAAACGAATCGAAGAACTCGAGCAGGAAAACGCCGAGACGTTCGCAAAGCTGCAGCGCATCAGTGCCGACTATGCTAACTTTCAGAAACGTGCTCCCAAGCAAATCGCCGACTCGGTCGCTTATGAAAAAATAGCTATTATTAAATCGCTCCTGCCCTCCATTGATAACTTCGAGCACGCTCTAAACGGCGCAAAAACCGCTGACTCGCTCGACTCTGTTATTGAAGGTATCCAACTGGTCTTCGACCACATGATCGATGCTCTGAAGTCTCAAGGCGTAGAACGCATATCTTCACTGGGCCAGCAGTTCGACCCGTCGCTGCACGAGGCAATGATGCGAAGAGCCGAAGAAGGCAAGCCGGAAAACGAGATTGTCGAAGAATTCCAGAGCGGATATAAGGTAGGCGACCAGGTAATCAGACCGTGCAAAGTAATCGTAAACAAACTACCCGAAGCAGAACAGCCCCAACCGGAAGAACCCAAACAAAAAGAAACAGAAAACGAAGAACAACAAACAGAAGAATAAAATGCCTCGGCCAAAGGCCGCTCAAATAGCTAATCGCTTATTGCTAATTGCTTATTGCTATTAAAAGGAAATATAAAATGCCGACTTACGATTATCTTTGCGCAAGTTGTAATCATAAATTTGAAAAATTCGAATCAATGTCAGCTAACCCGTCGAAAAAATGCCCCGAGTGCGGCAAGATGCAGCTGAAAAGACTCATCGGCTCAGGCGCCGGAGTGATCTTCAAAGGCAGCGGATTCTACGAAACCGACTACAGAAGCGAAAACTACAAGCAAGGCAAAAAAGACGAAACGCCAGCTGCGCCTAAAGCAGAAGAAAAGCCGAAAGATAAAGAAGCAAAAAAAGAAGCAAAACCAAAAACAGAATCAAAAACGAAAACACCAAAGAAATAACCGTAGATTTGTAGGGTGTGCTTTAGCACACGCGGTCTCAAGCCTCAACAAAACAATTTCATTTGACCAGCTTTGCGATCTCTCTGAACTTTTCGTGTTCGGCGGTTCCGAGCAGTTCGAATAGTGCCATCTCGGTTGTTGTGATGGCCGCTCCCTCCCACTTTATTCTGCTAAGAGCAGCGGCTTTGTTCTCTTGCGTTCTTGATGACACCGCGTCACCGACAACCTGCACGTCATAGTCCATATCGAGCAGATCCATCGCGGTCTGATAGACGCAGATGTGTGCCTCTATCCCGCAAAGCAGAACCTGGCGGCGGCCGGCGGCGTGAAGTTTATCCGCAAATTCTTCATTGCCGCAGCAACTGAAACTCATCTTATCGCACGGTGAAATATCCGTCAGGTGTTGGGCGACCTGTTCGATAGTTTCGCCAAGAGCCTTGGGGTACTGCTGACACCAGATGATCGGAATGCCCAGAATATTTGCACTTTTGACTAGAATTTCGATGTTCTTAAAGAGGCTTTCCTTCTCCCACATCAACTCGGCAAGTTTACCCTGAACGTCAACGACAACGAGACAAGTCTTATCTACCTCAAGCATGCTGAATTCCCTTTCATATACTGTCACGTCGATCATAAGCCGGTAACCGTAATTACCAGGCTGATTTTCTCACCGCCTTCGAGGCGGTCTTTTCTGTCGAGTTTCGATGATGTCAGTTCCGGCTTTACAGCGGCTCCGGCTGTTGTGTCTGTTTCTGTGTCATTGCTCGCAAGCCGGACGCTTCCATAAGGGTTGAGCTTATTGAAATCGGCATAGTCCCTGGAAATCTGCATACGCGTATAAAATTTATCCTCTTTGAAAATTCGCAAAAGCTGTGTTGACGAAATTTTTTCGATAACGATCTCTTTTGCCAACGCGTGATCGTAAACCGAAAGATTCGCTTCTCTGCATTTGTCCCATTCGCTCTCAAGGTCGGCCAGCAGCTCGACAATGCTGTCGATACCGCAGGTAATCCTGATAGTACTGGAGGTACCCTTGTTTTCAGGCGGATCGGTAAAACCGTTAAGATCGTGAGTAAAGATTGACTTCATTATATAGCTGTTCATCGCGATAGCTTGCTCTGTCCTTAGATCAAGCGAAGCCCTGAATACCGGTGTGTCGGCAGCGGCAACAGGAACGTCAATATTATTCAAAGGAGGAAGCAACGTATCTTCCTGACCGCCATTGTCCGCGGCATAATTCTGAGGCTCGGTTTGCTCAACAGGTGCAACGATATGTGCAATAAGCCCGATCAGTCCGCCGAACAATACGAATATCACCGCCGCGGTAAGTGCCCTGCGGAACATCAGATGCTTGATGCCTTCGCTCTCGCCCGAAGCTGCACTGTATTCGTTAAGTATGAATTTCCGTTCCTGCGAAGCGATCACCGCGTCAAAAAGCCCTTCCGGTGCGGTTTCGACAGGCATGGCGTTTAACAGCTGCCTTTGCTTTTCCAGCTGCGAAAACTTTTCAGCCAGTTCCGGGTCGTGCTCCATGAGCCTTTTCAACTCGTTGTACTTACGCTTTGAAAGCTCACCGTCAACATAGTCGCTTAGTAACTCATCAATATTTTGTTTGGATTCATCGCTCATGATTTTCGAGCCTCAAACAGTAACAACATTATAGTTTATACAACTGCCAAATCGAACTAACTCAACTCGTTGCCGGACTTACGATTCTAACACCGTATTTAAGATTTCACGCAAACTTTCCCGGCCTCTGCTTATCCTGCTTTTTACCGTGCCGATCCCGACGTCCAGCGATTCGGCAATCTCTGCATAGGCCATTCCTTCTATATCCCGCAAAACAACGGCGACTCTTTGCTTGTCTTCGAGCCTCCCGAGTGCATCGACGATTATCCGGCCAACCTCACGATTTTGAGCGGCGACGAAAGGGTCGATCTCTTTTTCGTCGGCAAAATAACTTCTAAGCTGCTCACGTGCTTTTTCTCCTTCTGGACCCGAAGGAGTGTCGATCGAATGCATCTTGACCTTAAAACGCCGCTTGCAAAAATTCAAACTCAGATTAACTGCAATCCTGAAAAGCCAGGTATAAAACGCGCTCTGCATTTTAAAAGTATCGATCTTCTCTATAAATTTGACAAACGTCTCTTGCGTAAGTTCCGCGGCATCGTCTTTATTTGAACAAATTTTTAAAATTACATTATAAATCCGGTCCTGATACTTAATGATCAGCCGCTGCATAGCCGCGGAATCACCGTTCTGGCACTGGCGAACCAGAACCGCATCGTCAATAACTATGTTTTCAAGTTGTTTTTCCACAAAACTACCGATTTAGACAACGTATTATATAAAAGGTTCCCAAAAAAATACAAATCTTCCCAAAATCGCCCTGATTAACTATTCTTTACATCCAGGTAGAATATGTCAGTAAGCCGCTTTCCAGCCGGCATAACACAGGTAACCTGCAAAACATATGTTCCTGGCAGGTCCGGATCGATCCCAACGTTAAGCGTAAAATTATACGCCCGCAGAAAATCCTTCCAGAAAATATTGTTTTCCGACACATCGCTAAGGTCGATATCCGCCCATGAATAAAGCCGCTTACCCTTGCGGTCTCCTGTGCGTGGAATATATTCATACAATTCGAACCGAAAGACTGCAGGCCCCTTAATACTCGAACCATAACTGTCATGCAAGCCGACATATGCCGATATCACCGCCGAAGATGCGGAATTGGGATTGGGCTTAACCGATGTAAGCCCGATAATACGCACCTGGTCAGCAGCGTAAACGCAAGGCCCCTGCCCATCAATCGAATTGTCGCCTGAACCCGGCTTGACACAACCGGGAAAAAACAATAATACCATGACAACAAAAATTAGATACACATATCTCAAAACAGTTTCTCCCTAAACTGAATATTATCTCAAACGTACCGCTGCCCGCTGCCCGCCGTACGCTGGGCGCCCTTACATATCATCGTCAAGAAGGTGGCCGAAGCGTTTCTTTTTTGTTCTTAAATAATCAATATTGTGTTTACTTGGCACTGCGATAAGAGGCATCTGCTCGGCAACTTTAATCCCATAGACCTCGAGCCTGCTGACCTTTTTGGGATTATTCGTCAATATCCGCACATTGCTAAGCCCCAGGTCCCTGCATATCTGGGCACCTACACCATAATCTCTTTTGTCAGCCATAAACCCAAGTTCAAGATTGGCGTCAACAGTATCGAAACCCTGCTCCTGAAGTCTGTAAGCGTGCAGTTTGTTTGCAAGCCCGATTCCCCGGCCTTCCTGACGCAAATAGATAAGGGCACCTTTGCCTGCTTCCTGAATCATCTTCATCGCGGTAATCATCTGGTATCCGCACTCGCATCTTTGCGAGTGGAAAAGATCGCCGGTCATGCATTCCGAATGAACACGGATCAAAACAGCTTCGTCATGCGGGATGACATTTCCTTCATCGTCAAGTTCGCCAACCCCGCCTACGCAAAGAGCAAGATGCGGCTCGGTGGAATTTGCTGTTTCGTACCCGATCATCCTGAACTCGCCGTAATCGGTCGGCAGGTTTATCGCCTGGATACGCTTGACGGTGCTTTCCCGCTGGAGACGGTACTCGATAAGCCTTTCGATAGACGTGATCTTAAGATCGTACTTTTTGCAGTATTTCATCAGCTGCGGCAGCCTGGCCATGGTCCCGTCATCGTTCATTATCTCGCAGATAACGCCTGCGGGACGCAAACCGGCAATTTTCATAAGATCAACCGAACCTTCCGTCTGGCCCTCGCGAACAAGTACTCCGCCGTTTCTTGCCCTTAGCGGAGAAATATGCCCGGGCCTTGCAAGGTCCGATGCCTTGGAATCCGCCGCGGCAGCGACTCGAATAGTATGAGCGCGGTCGGCGGCACTGATACCGGTAGTAATGCCCTCGCGAGCGTCAATGCTGACAGTAAACGCCGTACCCAGGCGAGTGGTATTATCCTGCGTCTGGGGGTGCAGTGCGAGCTTATCACAGGTATCCTCGTCCATAGCAAGACAGATCAGACCACGACCATGGGTCGCCATAAAGTTGATCGTATCGCTGGTCACCAATTCGGCGGCGCATACAAGATCGCCCTCGTTCTCGCGATCCTCATCGTCAACAAGAACGATCATCTTTCCCTGCTTAAGATCTTCAACGACCTCAGCGATACTGCTGAATTCTGTCATAGATTTATGCCTTACCGTACCGCCGGCATCCTGCCGGCATTGTTATCGTAATGTTGGCATCCTGCCGACATTTGAAATTGGCTTCAAGCCAATATCATGTTTATGCTAAAACTGCGGGCTTCAAGCCCCCGCTACGTATTCGCCTGAACGTCTTCAAACTCCTCAATATAACAAATTCCGGCACGAATGTAAACAAAAGTTGCTAAAATAGCCATCCCGGCAACGGACCACCAAAGAATCTGCAGTAAATAAATCCAGAACGGCAGCGTTCGGGATATCTCCGGAGCCAATAAAATCGCCGCGACCATGAACAATTGGACAAAAGTTGAGAATTTGCCAGCATGAACCGGAACTATATAGACTTTGTAGACATTCAGATACACTATAACAAAACCCATCAGCAGCAACAGATCTTTCCCGATTATTAGCACCACAACCACCTTCGGGAGGTGAAAACCGGGTACTGCTGTATTATCACCGGCCAGGAGAATGCAACTGGTAAGCATAAGCAGTTTGTCGGCGAGAGGATCGAGAAATACCCCAAGCGGCGATACTTCGTGCCTTATACGGGCGAAATAGCCATCCAGATAGTCGCTAATGCACATTATCAGAAATAAAGCGAACGCCGTATATCGAAAAATATGCCCATTAGCCGCACTGGCAGTATTCAGCATGCAGAAAATAAACGGCCCGATCAATATCAGCCGCAGCATAGTAATCTCATTTGCAAGCGTAAACTTCAAAGCATATCTCCTATTGTACATACATAAAAACGCCTACATCTGGCACTTACTAATAAGCTATACGAAAAATCGGAAACTCAGTGCATTTTACTTGATAAAAAATAATCAAAGTGCCGCCATTATACCGATGTTTTACCGCATATAAAGTTAATTTCACCTTTTCCAGCTTTGTTTTGAACCCGCTTAACGTTATAATCGTATTGTTGGTGTTACCGTGAATTGTTTAAAAACTGCATGGGCTTAGCCCATCCTGCCAAAAACTATAGTATGAGAAATTTAAAAATCCCAATGAGTCGAAGGCGTTTTTTTGGCGGTACTGCCGCCGGAAAGCTTGGTTTTTGCACTGCCTGGGCCGTTGATGACCATGACAGCGGACGCGAGTGGATCGAGATCGTCGATGTCTCCATGCCCGTTGCCGGACTTGCCGACGAGCTTAACGGCAAGCGCATCATCCATGTCAGCGACCTGCATTGCAGCCGAACTGTCAGCGAGAGGTACCTCAGGAAATGTGTCGAACGGGTTAACCAGCTTGACGGCGACATTGTCGTGCTGACCGGTGACTATATCACACACGATTTTTACGGGACATATCGCCAGATTGCTATTGACCTTATCGGCAGACTCCAAAGCCGATTCGGAGTCTATGCGTGCCTGGGAAACCACGATTATGGTATTGGCAGCGTGATCCGGTCAAAAAGGGACGATCTGCTGGAATTCCTCACCGATGGGATGAGCGACAAGGGTGTAAAACTTCTTCGAAATGAATCCGTGCAGGTCAATATCGAAGGCAAACCGCTCTGGTTTGTCGGGCTTGGTGACCTCTGGGCCGACGATTTCAACCCTGATAAAGCATATTCCGGCGTACCCAAATCGCAGACGACAATAACACTGGTCCACAATCCAAAATCGGTAAAGCACCTGAAAAACTACCACTCACACGCGGTAATGAGCGGCCATACACACGGCGTTCAGCACCCCTTTGCAGGGACATACGAGGCACTGGGAAAACCTAAATACCACGCCGGAATGTACCGGGTGCACGGAAAACAGCTTTACGTAAACCGCGGCCTGGGCAGACTGGGCCAATTAGTATGCAGCCCAAGACCGGAAATCACAGTGGCGACACTTAAGCCTGCAAAATAGAATGACAATGAGCTTTTTTCGGGGGTATGTACAGTCAACGCCTTGAAAAAGTTTACCATAGGTTTACCATTTCTTTACCGCTTTTTCGTTCGCACGACTTTACACACCCAAAAAGTCTCTTATTTTTAAAATTGAAGACTTTCTGCGTCTACTGACTCGTACGTCTAGCCCATTTGTTTCGCTTGTCAAAAAGTAAGCTTTTTGGTAGACTTATTACTATTGAAAGGAACTAATTATGTTTTGCAAACATTTCATCGGGAAATCCCAGTTAAAATTTACTCTTTTAACCTTATTTGTAGTAGTCCAAATCAATTTATATCCGGTATTCGGTGCAAATGATTCTGACAAACCGAATTTTGTATTAATTGTTGCCGATGATCTGGGCTATGCCGATTTGGGTATTCACGGCAGTAAGCAAATCCCAACCCCTTACATCGACAGCCTTGCAAAGGATGGGATTATCTTTACAAGCGGCTATGTTTCTTCGCCGGTGTGCAGTCCGTCGCGTGCCGGGCTTATGACCGGGAAAAACCAGGTAAGTTTTGGTTTTGATAACAACCTGTTTAAAACTCAGCGGGGATTTGATCCGGACTATGTAGGACTTCCGCTGACTGAAACAACATTGGCAGACAAACTCAAACCGCTTGGTTATGTCAATGGCCTGGCAGGTAAGTGGCACCTTGGAGAGAAACCTCACTTCAACCCGCTTAAAAGAGGATTTGATGAGTTTTGGGGCTTTTTGGGAGGAGCACACGATTATTTCAGTGCAAGCCCTGATGGCAATAATATGTTAAGTCCAATTCAATGTAATTATAAAACCGCTCAACCAATTACCTACATCACTGATGATATCGGCAATGAATGTGTCGATTTTATCAAGAGGCACAAGAATGAGCCTTTCTTCCTGTTTGCCTCATTTAATGCACCTCACTCACCAATGCAGGCAAAGGAGGAAGACTTAAAATTATTCAGGAATATTAAAGATAAATTGAGACGCACTTATTGTGCCATGGTGTACCGCCTCGATCAAAATGTTGGTAAAATATTGAAGACGCTGAAGGACGAGGGGCTTGAGCGCAATACATTTGTGGTTTTCATAAGTGATAATGGCGGGCCGGCGAATTCTATTTCCAACGGCTCGGTAAATGCGCCGCTAAGAGGGCAAAAGACTACTTTACTTGAAGGCGGAATACGAGTGCCCTTTATTTTTAAATGGCCGAAAAGACTTAAAGCCGGCAAAAGGATCGATGATCTTGTTTTATCCCTTGATATCTGTCCTACTTTCATCGAAGCTGCCGGGGGCACAGCAACCCAAAAAGACAACTTCAGGGGCATGAATATTATTCCTTTCCTGACCGGCAAGGCTGACAAGATTCCGCATCGGTCGATGGAATGGAAATATACTGTCAGCACCGCGATAAGGGACGGCAACTGGAAACTCATCCGCTTGCCGGACAGACTTCCGATGCTTTACAATCTTTCGGATGATATATCCGAGCAAAATGATGTGGCGCTTGAGAACCTTGACCGAACCAAAGCAATGTTAAAAAAACTGGGAACGTGGGATATACACCTTCCCCATCCCGTTTTTCTTGAGCCTGCTAGCTGGAGAATACGTCACTTAGGATTTTATGACGCTAAATACCAGCTTGTCCAGCCAGAGTAACGAAACGACCCTCCAAGAAACGACCCTTCGAAAGGACCCTTCGGGTCTTTTTGGTATAAAAATCCTTGAAAAAGTTTACCATTCTTTACCGTTTCTTTACCGTTTTTCATTTAGCGGAATTTTTAATGTCCGTAATGTCCCCTGAAGTCAGCGTTTTAGATTATTAAATGCGGGTTTGATGCGGCCTACAAATAACAATAAAATAGACCTGCTTTATTATGCAATTTTGAGGTTTTTGTGTGGTTTAAAATTTGGCAGTATTGTGGTCAGGGTTTAACCTGATCAACAGAGACAGCTAAATTACCAACTTTACCAAAAAGACCCGAAGGGTCGTTTCGTTCCCAAACTTTTTATAGTACTTTTTACGTTGCGACTAGCCTTTTAGACCCCGCATACTATAAAACACACCGTTAATCGCTCACGTTATCAGTTCGATAGACTAATACATACGTTTCGTAACACTCCTGACTTTGGGGCAGGTGCTTGCCTGCCCCATTATAATTATCAGGAAATGGCTTTGGATTTCAAGCATTTGGCTAATTGTATTGAGCTATTTAAAGGAATATGAGACGAAAACACCCTAAAATATTATCGAATATTTTAAAAATAACTTAAGCGTTTATTTGTGGATAATTGAAAGAAGCTTTGGCCTGAATATATCAATACAAGCGAAGACCATCTACCTTCCTGGCATTCTTAGGAATATGTTAAATGAGTAAGGATAATATAGAAGTTGCTGCTTTCGTTGAACTTTTAACTGTGTTTGTGTTTTGAAGGGACAAGGTTTATGTTTAATAAAAAGGACATTTTGAAACGAAAGTTTCAACTTACCCTGGTAACAATGACCCTGCTTAGTGTTTGCATGCCGACATTTGGTAAACAGCAGGACCCAAACAAGCCAGAAAATTTGTTTGAGATGTCTATCGAAGAACTCATGAACGTGGAAATTATTTCAGCATCACAAAAAAAAGAAACTCTTCTTGAAACTTCGTCTAACATAACTGTTGTCACCAGCCAGCAAATCAAGGAATGGGGCGCAAGGGATCTTAAAGACGTCCTTTCTCACGTGGCAGGTTTTTATGTCCTGCCCGATCGTGATGAATGGGTTTTTTCCGCTCGCGGCAGCATCAGCGACAATAGCCAGAAATATCTCGTGCTGATTGACAGTCATAAGATGAATTCCATTGATAATTTCGGCCCGGGTCATCTGATGGAAATGCCGATGACTCTCGGTAATGTCAAACGGATTGAAATAATACGCGGACCGGGCTCGGCAGTATGGGGTTCGGGGGCTTTGGCCGCGGTCATCAATATTATCACAAAAGACGCCGCTGACCTTGGAGAATTCCAACACGAAATATCAGCTACGTTAGGTGAAAATAAAACCTACACAAACGACTTCCAGATGGGCCGGACCTACGACGAAGGGGACTGGTATATGTTCGCTTCGTACGGAAAGTCGGATGGCAAACGCATTCAGCAATCTGCGGCTACCTCTCTGCCTATGCTTGACACCTCCTCAGGTTTCTCCTCGCACCCATACGGTACTTACCATACGAGTATGGGCAAATTTGATAACAGCGGCATGATGCAGTTCAAGGGACATTACAGGAAGTGGTCGTTCAACGGTGTAGCTTTGAACAATGCGTTTAATAACCGGCATTTCGAAACAGGCCAGGGCAGAGAAAATTATCTCTCCAACGAAC
>JAIPFN010000155.1 GCA_021736615.1 Phycisphaerae bacterium
GGAATCTGGACAAGAGGCAAGAAGGGCCGATAACAGTCATTTAAAGCCTGGCGATCTGCATTTTTAATGGAATTTGAGACTTTTGCAGGCATTTAACAATACTTTTTACGGGCAACAGGTATATGCGTTTTTCCTTTATTATTGTTCACAAAATCCGACTTATCAGCTTTGTTCTGATCGCTGTTATAATGGCCGGTTGCATGGAACCTGCTCAGCATAGAAAAAAAGCAGATGAAGCGGCCTACAATATAATCAAGTACAAGCAGATCGAAAACATGGGTCAACCTGAACTTTTCTCGCTAGCTCGTCCCAGCGACCTGCTGCGGAGGCGTTTGCTTACCGATCAGGGTCTGCAATTTCCTGACGAGACTTCGCTGGGCAGCGATAAACTTCCGCATATCGAGCACTGGCCGGACCCGGAATACCTCAAAGCCCATCCGGACAACAAATCTCCAAGACCGTTCGTCGATGTCAAGTTAATGAAGATATCGCTAATCGACGCACTTCAGATCGGGGCGAGAAACTCATTCGCATACCAGAGTGAAAAAGAAGATATCTTCAGGACGGCACTTCGGCTTGACCTGGAGATGAACGACTTCCGGTCGATCTTCGCCCAACAGTTCCAGTCTATTATCTCCTCGGACTCAACGGGCAATAAAACCGTCAGCGACCTGAGGAATTCTTCGACAACTTCTGCCGGCAAGAAACTCGAAACCGGAGCAGTCTTCGCTACCGATCTCGCCGTCGACCTGGTAAACCTTCTTTCTTCGGGCGGTTCCTCGGCATCTGGTGTAAGTCTCGATACGTCTATCTCGATCCCGCTGCTTAGAGGTTCAGGTAAACATATCGTTCGCGAACCACTGACGCAAGCCGAACGTGATGTCGCTTACGAAATTTTTGATTTCGATGAATTCAAACGAGCATTCGCAGTAGATATCGCGAAAGAATACTTCGACGTGCTCAGGAAACTCGACCAGATAACAAACGCAAGAGCGAACTATATCAGCCAGAAAAAAACCGCTCTACAAGCCAAAGACCTGGAGGAAAACGGGAATCTTTCGGCTTTTGAAGTTAATCAGGCCAAACAAAATGAACTGAATGCACGTGACCGGTGGGTAAGCGCAAAACAGAGCTACGAAAGTTCCCTGGACTCTTTCAAGATTCTTCTGGGACTGCCTACTGATGCGAGAATTGAACTTGACGGGACCGAACTTGAATATGTCGTAGGTAACGAGCTTAAAAAACTCGTACATAGTAATCGGAATAATCTCGTAGATGGTTCCGATACACTGACCGCTGAAGTTAGGGATACAGCAACAGATGCAAAGCAAACGGATATTTCCATTACTCTGAGGAATCTCATAAAGAGATCAGGTATACTGACCGCAGAAGAGGAGGATACAGTAACAGATACAAAGCAAACGTATTCATCCGACGACCCAAACAATCTCGACAAGCCTGGATATATGAATAAGGGTCCGCTGGAGATGCCTTCACATGAAGCGATCGATCTGGCATTTAAAAACAGGCTTGACCTTAGAGTTGCCCAGGGCAAGGTCTATGACGCACAGAGAAAAGTCGTAGTTGCTGCCGATGACCTTCGGGCAGAACTTACATTGCTGGGTTCTGCCAGTTCGGGCGGCAGGACAAGCAGTCCAGGTGCAGACAATGCCAAGCTGCGAGGCGATAAGATCGACGCCTTTGCACTATTAACTCTTGACCTTCCGATCGAAAGAACAGAGGAAAGAGATAATTACCGAAACAGCCTGATTAATATGGAGCAGATACTTCGCAACAAGAACCTCCTTGAAGACCAGATCAAACTTGAAATACGCAATGATCTTCGCGAACTTCTGCAGGCCAGGGAAAGCGTCCAGATACAGGCGAAATCGGTTGAGGTCGCAAAAATACGGATTGAGAGCACAAAGGAATTCTGGAGTTTGGGACGTGCAGTAGTCAGAGATATTCTGGAAGCACAGGACTCACAGCTTGCTGCCAAGAACTCACTTACATCGGCTGTGATCTCGTACAGAATCGCTGAACTTTCGCTGCAGCGTGATATGGGACTGCTCAAAGTCGGAGCCGACGGGAAATGGCAAGAGTTTAGTCAATAATTAATAGTTAATAGTATTTAGTTTTTTGAGAAGTAATATGAAAAAAATCAGAAACAAAAAAATATTTATATTGATCGTTCTTATCACCGTTTGCGGAGCAGTTGGGTATGCATTATATACACAAAAGTTCAAAACCGGCGATGGTTCTCAAGAGCTTTCTCTGTTTACTGTCGAGCAAGGCCCGCTTACTATCAGCGTTTTGGAGGCCGGGACGATCAACGCTCGCGATGTCGAGATCATTAAATCCGAAGTAGAGGGAAACACAACTGTTCTCTGGGTGATCGAGGAAGCGACTAAAGTCAAAAAAGGCGACAAACTCATCGAACTTGACGCCAGCCAATTGAACGATGACAAGAATAAACAGGAGATATCACTGCAGAATGCCAAAACCGCATTCATCATCGCAAAGGAAACCCTTGAAGTTGTCAAAAACAAAGCTAAAAGCGACGTTGAACAAGCCGATCTGACCCATATATTTGCCAAGATGGACCAGATAAAATACGAAGAAGGCGAATACCCCACACAGCTCAAAGACAGTGAGGAAAAGATCAAGATCGCAGTAAAAGAAGAGGCGCGGGCATCTGAGAAATTTAAAGGTTCAATGAAACTTTTCGAAAAAGAATACATCTCGGAGACAGAAAAAACGGGTGACGAAATTGCCTGGAAAAAGGCTCAACTTGACCTTATACTTCAAAAAAGCCAGCTTGACCTCTTAAAAAATCACACACACACCAGAAAGCTCGCAGAACTCCAAAGCAACGTAAAACAAGCCGAGATGGCACTTGAAAGAACCAAGCGTAAAGCCGACGCCGATATCTTCGAGTCCGATGCACAACTTAAAAGTTCAGAGGCTAAATACAACAGCGAACAAACCATCCTCGACAAGATCGTCCAGCAGATCAGCAAGACCGTAATATTAGCACCAAACGACGGCAGGATCATCTATGCGTCCAGTACGAAAGCAAGCTGGAGAAGCAGCGACGAACCTCTGTCTGAAGGTGTAAGCGTACACGAGCGTGAGGAACTCTTCCACCTGCCCAAAGCCGACCTTCTAAGCGTTGTTGCAAACGTACACGAAGCGAACCTCGATAAAGTTAAGCTCGGTTCGCGGGTTTCGATAAAAGTCGACGCGGTGCCCGGTGAAGTTTTCACCGGTGTAGTCGGTAAAATCGCAATCATGCCCGATGCAAGGATGATTTATATAAACCCTAATCTGAAGGTTTACAAAACGGAAATGTTCATCGATGAAAATCCAAACGGCGCGACGAAACTGCTTAAAACCGGAATGGGATGTCAGGCGGAAGTGATGACAGCTCACTACGAAAACGCGGTCTATGTGCCTATTCAGACAGTGATCACTGTCGGAGATCAACCTACGGTTTATGTCTATGAAAACGGAAAAACAATCCCGAGGAATGTTACGATCGGCCAGGACAACAACAGGATGGTCCACATACTAAGCGGACTGAAAAAAGGAGAGCAAGTTCTGATGACCCCTCCGCTGTCAAAAGCAGAGGTCAGGAATAACGGAAAATTCGGCGAGGACAAACCCGGTCAGGACGACAAACCTGACCGCATGGATCAACCTGACGGCATGGATCAACCCGACGGCGACGGCAAACCTCAAGGGGGTGGCGGAACTGGAAGACAAGGCGGTGGTGGCAGTAAGAATCGTCCCGGCGGAGGGCAGAGACCCACAGCAGGCGGTGGAGCAAGAAAAGTACCTGAAAGAAGTCCGGAGAACGGATAATGCAGATCAGTAATTCGCATACATCTGAAGACGCACTTATCAGGCTTAACGACGTCAGGAAAACATACCAGATGGGTAACGAGCAGGTTCACGCATTAGCCGGCGTGAGTATCTCATTTAAGAAAGGTAGTTTCTGGGCTATCATGGGACCCAGCGGTTCCGGTAAAAGTACGATGCTTAATGTTCTCGGCTGCCTTGACCGTGTAACAAGCGGAAGTTATGTCCTGCATGACGAAGATGTAAGCACGCTTGGCGATGACGCGCTCAGCGAGCACAGGCTTAAACACCTGGGATTTATTTTCCAGAGTTTTAACCTGATCCCGCAGATAACCGTTCAGAAAAACATAGAGCTTCCGCTTTACTACCTCGGGTGGGAAGCAGAAGAAAGCGCCGAACGCGCGATAGAGCTTGCCGGTAAAGTCGGACTTCAGGATCGCCTTGGGCATAAACCTACGGAACTTTCGGGCGGTCAGATGCAAAGAGTGGCAATCGCACGGGCACTGGCCAACGACCCGGAAATACTCCTTGCCGACGAACCTACCGGAAATCTTGACTCGACAACCGGGATTCAGATCATGGATCTCATATGCGAGCTTAACGAACTTGGCAAGACTATCATCATGGTAACGCATGAGCCGAAGGTCGCCGCGTATGCCGGCTTCAATCTGCATAGGCGTGACGGCTTGATTTCGCGTATCGAGGAGAATACCAGATGAAACAATCCAGGATAACGAGAAATATTCTTCTTGGCATCGAAAACCTTTTGCTTCACAAGCTCCGCACATTTCTTACTATGCTCGGTGTTGTGTTCGGGGTCGGATCGGTTGTCGCGATGTTGTCGGTGGGCGAAGGGGCCAGCCAGGAAGCAATGGAACAGATACGCAAGATCGGCAGTAACAATATTATTATCAGTTCGATCCATTCGGACGACGAAAAGTCAAGCTCAACGGTACACTCGCATATGTCAATCTACGGGCTGACTTACGATGACTACAGAAGGATATCGGAATCTATCACCGCTGTTAAGCAGACAGTGCCGGTTAAGATCATAAATCAGGATGCACGATTTAGTACCCGCATGATGGAACTGCGGGTGGTTGGGACGACGCATAAATGGTTCGATATGCTTGAAAGACAGGTTATTGCCGGAAGGGTTATTCTGCCGCATGACAGCGAGAATAAAGCAAATGTGGTGGTACTGACGGAATTCGGGGCAAGGAGAATTCTGGCTACCGGAAATTCTATCGGCGAAACACTTCGCATCGGCAACGATTATTTTACGATTGTCGGCATTGTAAGGAGCGAAGGCGGGATGGCCGGAAATATTCAGATGCCCGACGAACAGACAGACGCCTATATACCCATAGAGGTCGCAAAAACCTACTTCGGCGATATTACCAATAAAACTACGGCCGGGGCGAGGATAAGCGAGATGGTCGAACTGCACAAGATCATCGTTCAAGTTGATTCTCTGGACAATGTTATTTTGACGGCCAATAGTATTGAGGCGATGCTAAGACGCTTCCATAAAAAAGAGGACTACAGTATTTCCGTGCCGCTTGCTCTTTTGCGCCAAGCCGAGGCAACCAAGCGAACTTTTAATATCGTACTGGGTTCTATCGCGGCGATCAGCCTGCTCGTCGGCGGCATCGGCATTATGAATATCATGCTAGCCTCTGTAACCGAAAGAACCCGTGAGATCGGAATACGCCGCGCGATCGGTGCAAAACGCGGCCAGATCATCAGCCAGTTCATTATCGAAACGGTCGTGCTGTCGACGGTCGGCGGGTTTATCGGAATCGCGATAGGCGTGGCGATTCCGTGGGCGATAACTTTCTTCTCGGGCATGCCGACGGTCGTGACAATGTCGAGCATATTCCTGTCGGTCGGAATAAGCATCGGCGTAGGAGTAATCTTCGGACTATACCCGGCAGTAAGAGCAGCAAACGTAGACCCAATCATAGCACTAAGACACGAATAACCCCCAAACAAAAACCCGAAGCGCCAGCGCAGGGATAATCACTGTGCTCAAAAAACGAATAACCAACACCCAACAAGGAATATCGAACAAGGAAGAAAAAAGCAAACAGCTCAGACTGTTTTTAATTGGTTATTGGTTATTCCTTGTTCGTTATTGGATATTCAATAAACTTACAGCTCGCGATAAAACGCTCCTGTCCGCCACCTAAAGCCCCTGATCTACCGTCCATCGCAAACTGTCAAGGTTTTCTGTCTTAATGAATACTACATAACCGTCATTAAAGAGAACATTGCACCCATCGCCCCTGTGGTTTTCTGTTGTTAATAGTTCCGCCCCGCCTACCTGATTCCAGCCGGGCCCGCATTCAAACATCACAACCATATCCGGCGGCGCAGTCGCACCAAACTTAACGGCATTGGCGTTAAGAGCGTAGTGGGATCGGCCCGGTTCGGCACTTGGGCATACGAAACTCTGAGGCCCTACACCAGCATGAGTCATCAGCAGATCGCACCACTGCGATCCTGTAGGGTATTTATCGCCGTAATCAAATGCATAAACATTCATCGCGTTTGCCATCCCCTTCATGTTAGTCCCGCAAACCAGCCTTTCGGACAGCACCTTAACTTTACCAAAGGCAGGCATGAATATCGCCAGCAGCATTGCGAATATGGGTAGTACTATCACCGGCATAGCAATACCGGCTATAGCCAGACCCATCCCTTTTTGCCTGCCTTGGCTCTTGTTGATCTTTACCAGAGATATTATTCCCATGATAATCGCCGGGATCGCCGTAATAAAACATGTAAAGACACTCAGAATCCCGCACACAAGCGAAGCTATTGCCAGCCCACTTGTCTTTGCAGGTTCTGCCACTGCCGGCGAATCGCTCCAATCCAAAGCCCCGCTGCATGATTGACAAAACCGAACCCCATCAACATTTTCCGCACCACATTTTGGACAATACATTTGCTGCTCCTTTTGAATTATTAAGTAATAACTTTTCTGTTACGTCTAATCGCCCAGCTCACGCTGCCGCGCTTTTATTTGGTTATTGGTTATTCCTTGTTCATTATTGGATATTCGCTTTTTGCTAATCGCTAATCGCTAATTGCTAATTGCTAATTGCTGACAGCTGACAGCTGACAGCTAATCGCTTAAAACAGTATGCACCACAATCACATTCGCCTTTTCTTTAGAGCCCGGCTTTCTGGTTGTCACCAATACTATCTTGTCTCCGGCCCTTGCCAATTTTGCTTTCAGTACCTTTTGCTCTACCATCTCGGCGAATTCGTCTATTCCCCCAGGCGGCGTTTCCAATTGCGGTATCACCCCGTACTGCATACACATTTGCCTGCAGACTCTAGCCTCCGAACTGTATGCCAGGATCGGAGAATCTATCCTTGCCTTGCTGAAAAAAGCAGCTGTCCTTCCGCTTTCCGACCACGTCGCAACCATCGGCGCGGCGATCTGATCGACAATATATGCAACGCTCGGAGCCAATGCCGCCACCAGCCGGTCGTCAGTATCGGCCTTTATCTGATCGCGGGGTTCATTCAGGCTGTCGAGGTACGTCTCGGTGTACGTAGCCACCTGCCGGATGGTCTTTAAGACCTCTACCGGGTATTTGCCAACCGCCGTCTCACCGGAAAGCATCACCGCATCGGTAAGATCCATTATCGCGTTTGCAACGTCGGAAATCTCGGCCCGTGTCGCAGTCGGCATGTCGATCATACTCTGAAGCATCTGGGTAGCGACGATAACGGGCTTGCCCTTCTGATGACAAAGACGGGTGATCCGCTTTTGTATCAGCGGCACCTCTGCAAGATCCATCTCCACGCCAAGATCGCCCCGTGCGACAAGAACCACATCGCTGACGTCGACAACGGCTTCAAGGTCAGCAACGGCCTGCGGGGTTTCAATTTTCGATACAACTTTTATATGAGAATCTTTAGAGACCAGGTAGTCTTTAAGTTCCTGAACATCGGCCGCACTGCGTACAAAACTAAGAGCCAGAAAATCCATCCCCCGCTCGATGGCCCAGTCAACACACTTCCAGTCCCTCGGCGTTATCGACGGAATCGAAACCTTCGTATCAGGCAGATTGATACCCTTACTACTGTTCAACTCACCACCGACGATAACCCTGCAAACCACCTCGTCATCGTTTTTACTCACAACAAGCAGCGAAAGCTGGCCGTCGTCAATAAACACCCGATCACCGACCTCGACGTCATGAACAAAAAACTCATAATTCGTACCAAAACATTTAGCCGTCCCCGCCCCGCTGCCGTTAACGATAGTAATCTCCGAACCTTCAAGCAGCATATTGTCATTGCTGTCGATCAAACCGGTGCGTATCTTCGGCCCGCAAAGATCGCCCATAACCGCTGTAACACGCTCAGCCCCACCACGAGCAGCGTTAATCTCATCGAGCAGTAAGGCATAATAGTCGAACGACCCATGCGAAAAATTCAGCCGAAAAACGTCAACACCGTTTTCGATCAACTCACCGATAACCTTCCGATCAGCAGTCGCCGGTCCTACAGTTGCTATTATCTTAGTCTTAATAACCATTTAATACTCCATACAAAATTTTATGTACCGCCGGCATCTTGCCGGCTTTAATCCGTGCTGTCGGCATCCTGCCGACAGCTTCTGCGGGCAGGATGCCCGCAGAACGATTTCGAACGCGTGTGCTAAAGCACACCCTACGGTTTACCACAAATCTGATTCGCCACCTTAACTACATCTACGTTTTCGGCCACATCATGTACCCTTACTATCGAAACACCCGCTGCAACTGCCAGTGCTGTCGTCGCTGCCGTTGCATAGACTCTGTCTGCGGGCTGTTCCTTACCGGTTATCTGACCAAGGAAGCGTTTTCTGCTTGCCCCAAGCAGCACCCGGTAACCGCTCTCCGTAAAACGTTCCAGATTCCTTAGCAGCTCAATATTATGCTCGAATGTCTTACCAAACCCGATACCAGGATCGATCATTATTCTCTCCGGCAGGATCCCGCAGTCTTCGGCGATCTTTGCCCGCGCGACAAGATAGTCAAGCACCTCGGCGACAACATCTTCATACACCGGCTTTTGCTGCATCGTAGCGGGCGTGCCCTGCATGTGCATCAGTATAACCGGCACCTGTTTTTCAGCCGCCAAATGCACCATCGCAGGATCGGAAAGCGCGGTAACATCATTTATCACAGATGCACCGGCATCTATGGCGGCGGCGGCGACTTCTGCAAACCGAGTGTCAATGCTGATCACCGCGTCCGTCTGCTCGCTTAAGGCTTCTATAACCGGCACCGCTCTTTTAATCTGATCGGCACAACTGACAGCCTCACTGCCAGGCCGCGTGGACTCCGGCCCAACGTCAATCATCGCCGCACCTGCCCTGGCCATAGCTACACCATGAGCGACCGCTTTATCAACATCAACAAACGCCCCGCCGTCACTAAACGAATCGGGAGTAACGTTAAGTATACCCATAACAACACAGCCGCCCGAAAAATCAAGGCTGCCCGTCGGCCATTGTAATATTTGTTGTCCAGCCATTTCCATCTCCTGTTTTAAATCTTAAACCCTATCCCGACCAGTTTTTTTGCCAGTTTACTTTCTTTGTCCTCGATCACGATCTTCGTATTCTGGAACTCACGCCGTACAGGATAGGTTTTGCGCAAATCGTCAAACCATTTACCCCGTCCTTCCGGCTCTACTATCAAAATCTCTCGCGTGTTGAAATCGTCACGGTTGATCACATAGATACTTTGAACAGTATCGTGGATTATCCTCTGCTCATCGGCGGCGGACGGGTCAATAGTTATCTCCGGTATCTCCGGAACCGGAAGGAAATCGTCTATACAGTGCTTTATCTCCAGACCGAAATGCCGACAAGCCGCCTCATAGATCATCATCATCCCGGCGACCTTACCATCATAAGAATACCCCGCGATATGCGGCGTAGAAAGATCGACCTTCAGCAAAAGCTCGTTGTCAATATCAGGCTCATTCTCCCAAACATCCAGAACCGCCCCGGCGATAGCCTTTGAAGCCAGAACTGCCTTTAGAGCAGCCGTAGCATGAACCCCGCCGCGAGAACTGTTAAAAAAGAAACTACCCTTTTTCATCGAAGCAAAAAACTTCTCATCGGCAAGGTGAAATGTCTTATCTGCACCATCGAAAGTAAGCGGCGTATGCATAGTAACAAAATCGCACTGGAAAATCTCTTCCAACGGGCGGTATTTGTCATCACCCGTCTGCCTTTTAAGCGGCGGGTCATTAAGAACAACCTTCATCCCAAGAGCCGCAGCCTTCTTTTCAACTTTTCTTCCAACATTACCAACACCAACGATACCGATAGATTTGCCTTCAAGAACAAACTTGTATTTTTTACCCAAAGCCAAAAGTGCTGCAATAACATACTCGGCTACGGAGTTAGCATTTGAACCCGGCGCAGACGAAAAGCCAATCCCGCCGCGGTCGAGGTAATCAAGGTCGATATGGTCCATACCAATAGTAGCGGTCGCGGCGAATTTCACCCTGCTGCCCCCCAGAAGCTCTTCATTAACCTTAGTAATACTCCTAACAAGCAGAATATCTGCATCCTTGACAAGGCCCGGCGTAATATCCCTGCCGCCAACAAGCGTAACATCGCCAATAGAAGAAAAACACTCCTTAACAAACGGTATATTCATATCCGCAATAATTTTCATAAGATCGTATCGGCCGCAAGGCCGTTTCCTTCATTATACATTAGACAATAGTCATTATTCATTTCAAACTGACCTTTCGGTCAGTTTGACCGTCCCGGTTCAATTCCTATTGATACTACATAAACATCGCCTGTAAATTCTTTGGCGTTTTTCTCTGTAAAGCCTTTTTTCACAGCAACAAAAGTCACCGTCGCCGCCGCTCTTATCGCCGCACCTAAAGGAACCCCTTTATCGCAATCAAGCCCCGAAGGAATATCAACCGCTATTATCTCCGCGTCCAGACTGTTTATGCTTTCGATCAGTTCAATGTAATTATCCCTTAGCTGCCCGGCCAATCCAGTCCCCAAAAGTGCATCGACAACCATATCGCACCCGGCGGCAACCCGGGCAACGCCTTCGCCAGCCGGTACACCTATTTCAATATCAAGCTTCATCTTTTCGATTATCCGCAGGTTTTCCAGCGCATCGCCCTTTATTTTATCTCGGTCCGCACAGATAACCACCTTCACAATACCCCCGGCGTTATGCAAATGCCTTGCGATCACATACCCGTCACCGCCGTTGTTACCCCCGCCGCAGAAGACGCATACCCTCTTGCCCATCGCACCTCCAAGCCGCTCTGCGATAATATCGGCACACCCGCTGCCGGCATTTTCCATCAAAACCACACCGGAAACACCTACGCTGCCGATAGCCCACGCATCGACAGCGCGAACCTCATCGCGGCTCATAACGCTGCAATTATCCAAATCTACGGGTAAAAATCTCTTCATACCCGCAATTATAAGCCCAAACCCGCCAATATCAAATAATAACTGCCACAATCTGTTGACAAATTTTAATATCCAAACTACAATCCCCCCATGCATATACTACTTACAAATGACGATGGAATTTTTACCCCCTCAATAGCGGCGATGTACAAACAGCTCCGCAAGATCGCTGCCGTTACGGTCGTCGCCCCCTCACAGGGCCAGTCCGGGGCAAGCCACAGCATAACCCTGAGCCCGATAACCTGCGACAAAATCGACATAACAGGCAAATTCACCGGCTATAGCGTCCAGGGTTCCCCGGTTGACTGCGTCAAACTCGGCATCCTCGAACTTTGCGCCGAACCCGTCGACCTGGTCGTATCAGGCATCAATTTCGGTGCCAACGTCGGAATCCACGTCCATTACTCCGGAACTGTCGGAGCGGCGATGGAGGGGGCTTTATGCGGTATACCGTCTATCGCCGTCAGCGCGATGTTCGAAAATGAAATGGATTTCGACAAATCCGCCGAATACGCGCTGAAAACCATCGAGTCGATCCTGCCGCTAAAGGGCAGCGAAGTTATCAACATAAACATCCCCAAGCTGGCAAAAGGCAAACCAAAAGGCGTAAAGGTCGTCTCGCACACAACCAACATCTACGAAGAAACATACCTAAAGCAAAAGGACGAATACGGACACACCCGTTACGCCTATACCAGCGGAAGACACACAGACAAAACCGGAACCACGGACGTCACCGCCCTGCTCGACGGATACATCACGGTATCGGCACTGCACTTTGACATGAACGACGTCGAAAAAAATAAGGAACTCGAAAATACAAAATGGCTTTGGCCTGAATTCGGAGATCAATGATGCCCAAAAAGAAACAATCGCAAATCTGTATCATCACCGTCACCGGCAAGGACAAAGTCGGCATTATCGCTAAGATCAGCAACGCCATGTACAGGGCAGGCGTCAACATCGTCGATGTAAACCAGAATATCATGGAAAGCTATTTCGTGATGACAATGGCCTGCGATATCGCCGAAGCCAACATAACAATAGAAAAAATACAACAACGCCTGGCAACGATAGCAAACGAGATGAACCTGAACATAACCATCCAGAATGAAACTATCTTCAAGATGATGCATCGGGTATAAGCGTGTGGCGAGCAACTTGCGGCGGGCAGCGAAACCGTTCAATAGTATCGGCCGCAAAGCCGAATCAGGAACGTGTCCCGATTTAACATCGGGATTATACATTATACAATATGGAACATCCCGGCTTTACGTCGGGAATCATTATTCATTTTAATTAGCGGTTCAAAATGGTAATTCTCGGAATAATACTTGGTCTGTCTGCTGCAACATGCAATTCCATAGCCTATCTCTTATCGCGCGCCTTTCTCCAAAAGCACCACCAGAGCCACTTCCACCTCCTGGCCGTCTCACATCTCATACTCGGTACGGTATCTGTCGGCCTCACCGCCTTTCTGTGGCCGGAAAACATGCCGTCTATCAGGGTTTTCGGCCTGCCGCTTCTCGGAACGGCTTTTTTCTATCTCGCCGCGCAGATATGTTTCTTTCTCGCCCTGAAAAAAACAGAAGCCTCAAGACTTTCGCCGATGCTCGGGGCAAAAATAATAATACTCACGTTAATCAGCGTTCTGTTCCTGGACGCTTCTTTTACCGGCCTGCAGTGGACAGCGATCATGTTCTCTTTCATAGCAGCCGTCCTGCTTACCGGTGCTGGCTCAAGAGTACCGGCAATGGCAATCCTGCTTATCACAGCGACATGCCTTGGATACTGCTTGTCGGACATCAACATCGCAAAACTAATCCCAAGCTTCACACCGGAGATGAATCTGATACCGGCAG
>JAIPFN010000156.1 GCA_021736615.1 Phycisphaerae bacterium
TATCCCATTTGCCGATGTCCTGATTAAACGGGTCTGCGCTCCAGAACATATAGCTCATATTGGTTACGCTGGATGTATTCCATCTGCCGATGTCCTGGTTAAACGAGTCCGCATCTACGAACATCCAGCTCATATCGGTGACGTTGGATGTGTCCCAGTCACCAATATCCTGGTTGAACGATTCTGCCCCTTCGAACATCCTGCTCATATTTGTGACATTGGAAGTGTCCCAGCTGCCAATATCATGGTTGAACAAGTCAGCACCGTAGAACATCCCGCTCATATCAGTGACGGCTTCGAGACCTTTCGTTGTTGCCGGTACCCGAATAAGGTTTTTGCATCTATTGAATGCATGATTCATGCTTGTAAAGCCAAGATTACCCCATTTATCAATGCTTGCCAGTTTCAGTCGCTCAGTTCCATCCCCGCCATTATAATAGCTGTGATATGCTGTAGCACTTCCCTTAACCGAGACTGTATAGACTCCGTTAACGCCGTAATCATGTATATGCGGTCCCGGAGTAGTTACTGTCTCCACTGTTCCGTCACCCCAGTCAATTTCAGCATCTACCTCACCGGCCAGCGCCAGCGTAACAGTCGTACCTTCACCAAGGTTGGTATCCCAGGTCGTTACAAAGGGAGAAAACCGGCATGTCCCCCAGATTGGCCGAGGCAATGTCCAACTGTCGGCACCGGTATCAAAGTCATCCGGCTCTAAAGGAATTTGTGATACGCACCATCCTGACAGGTCCTGGTTAAACGAAGTCGCATTTTTAAACATAAAATTCATGTTGATCACATTTGTTGTATCCCAGCCGCTTATGTCACAGTTAAACTGCTCTGCGCCGGAGAACATCTCATACATATAGGTTACTTCCGATGTGTCCCAACCGCTAATGTTCTGGTTGAACGAGTAAGCTGAGTAGAACATAAAGCTCATATCAGTAACACTGGAAGTATCCCATCCGCTTATGTCCTGGTCAAACAAACCTGCCCCGCGGAACATATTACTCATATTGGTTACACTGGAGGTATCCCATCCGCTGATATCCCGGTTGAACGATTCGACATTGTAAAGCATCATTCTCATATTGGTAACCTTGGATGTGTCCCAACCGCTGATGTCCTGGTTGAACGAGTACACACGTACAAACATCTCGGCCATGTCTGTTACATTCGATGTGTTCCACCCGCTGATATCCTGGTTGAACGAGATTGCAGCATAGAACATACCGCGCATATCTGTAACGTTGGAAGTGTCCCACATACCGATGTCATAATTGAAAGATTCGGCATTATTGAACATGTAGGCTATGTTAGTAACGCTTTCCAGCCCCTCCGTTGTTTCCGGTACCCGAATAAGATTTATACACTTATAGAAAGCATAATACAAGCTCGTAAAGCCAAGATCCCCCCAGTTATTGACCCTTACCAGCTTAGCTTCGTCATCATAAGGATATCCGCTTCCGTTTTTTTTGCCATGGTATGCCGTAACGCTTCCCGTAACCGAGACCGTATAGACCCCATCGATACCATAATCATGGACATGCGGCCCGGGTGTTGTCACGGACTCAACAGTACCGTCTCCCCAGTCGATAGTTGCATCCACCTCACCGGCTAGCGCCAGCGTAACAGTCGTACCTTCACCAAGACTAGTATCCCAGGTCGTTACGAAAGCACCGTTATCCAGCCATTGAGAGGCTAATTCTGCAAGATCGGCAGGGCCGTAGTCAGCCTGCCAGCCGGAGGCTATTTCAGCGAGATCGGCAAGATCGACCCTGCAGTCACCTGTAACATCTGCACTCGGGCATGCTCCGTTAACAAATCCGCCCACTGACAACAAAACCAAACAAACCAAAGCAAACTTCTTCACAGTTCTTCTCCTGAAAACGTGATGACAAAAATCAAAGGGGGCAAGGAAACCATTCCTTATTTCAAAACCCTGTCTCACCAAAACTCCAATGCCGGCGAAAGCTTTCAGCAGCAAGAAAACCTAAATTCATCAGGAAAACTAGTCGCCAATTTATATAATATCCAAAAACCGCAAAACCCGCAAGTAAAAAACACCCCGCAACTCAATAATTTCAACAAAACAAGCAAACGCTGCCATTTTTTGCCCTAATTCGGGCACCTGACGAAAATATTTCAGTTGACAGCGGCGGCTTATATGCCTATATTAAAATTTTTCAATATTAACCGATTTTCGACTCGTCGAGTGCCTCGGGGGTATTTAAGAGTCGTTAATTTTGAAATGGCGATAGCAGGCAAAAATGCGGTCCGTTTTTACAAATGTGTTACACTATCGTTTTGCTTGCAAAACCTTCACTCTGAAAGTTTTAGAGTTAGTACTATTTACGCCTGGCCGGTCAATGGTCCGCCGGGCCTTCGGAAGCGACTTCTGAAAGGATATGAATGGATTTTGTACGAGAACTTGTTGAAAACGGCGGTCCAAACCCCGAAGACTATTTAGTGATTAATAGTTTTCTCGACCTCCTTGCCGAGACTAAAGATTTTGACAATAAATTACCGCCCGAGCTGCAGGCAATTTTAGAGCCGACTCTCAACAAGGATACAATGCACGGTTTCGCACGCTCCAAGCCGCACGGTTATTCGGGGGATTTCGAGATTATTGACCGAATTTACCAGGAGTGGAAAAGCCCGAATCCCGACCTTACAAAATGGGACGAGTACTTCCATGACCTGGCCGCTCCAAAAGCTGTCCGCAACAGAAAGACATATTTCAAGAAGATGCTGACCGAACTGGCCGCTGCGAACAACGGTTCGGGGACTGCAGTTTTAAATATAGGCTCCGGCCCGGGCCGAGATATGCTTGAGTTCTTCGAAACCGCTGACGATCCCCACGTAAAGATCGACTGTGTCGACATCGACGAAAACGCTATCGCTTATGCAACAGAGCTTTGTGCCGATTATATGGACAAGATCACCTTCCATAAAAGAAACATTTTCCGTTTCCGTCCCGAAGAAAAGTTCGACATAGTCTGGTCAGCAGGCGTATTCGATTACTTCTCCGACCGTCAGTTTACAATGCTCATCAAACGTCTCTACACCTACGTTAAAGAAGGCGGCGAGCTTGTAATCGGAAACTTCTCAACGGAAAACCCCTCCAGACCTCACATGGAGATCATTAGCAACTGGCACCTTCAGCACCGCGACGAAGACCATCTAACAGGGCTGGTAGTCGATGCAGGCGTTGAACCGGAAAACATACGATGCGATAAAGAGCAAGAAGGGGTAAACCTCTTTCTCCATATCGCCAAAAAATAAAAATTAGCCCCGCGATTTATTCGCGGGGTTAAGCTTTACGCCCTTACTGGCCCATAAGCTCAGCGATTTTAGGCTCAACCGCCTGGGCCCAGATATCATATCCCTTTTTATTGGGATGCAGCAGGTCAGGCATAATATCTTTGCTCAGAGTTCCGTCATCAGCAAGGAACTTGTCATTTATATTCATGTAATGGATCATTTTTCCATCGGCGATCTTTGATGCGATTTCGCTAGCTTCCGCATTCTTAACTCGTCGGGGTTCGTCAATTTTCCCACGGGGGAAAATCCCAAGCAGCAGAATTTTCGTGTCCGGCAGTTTCGTTCTTACCTTACCGCAGATCGCAATGATCCCGTCGGCAATTTCTTCGGCAGTGTTGTCGCCGGAGTTATTCGTTCCTATCATGATTACTGCCAGTTTCGGGTTGATCCCGTCCAGATGCCCGTTTTCCAGCCGCCACAGGACATGCTGAGTCCGGTCACCGCCAAAGCCCATGTTCACCGCGTTTCGAGGTTCATAATATTTCGCCCACAGATATTCATCCCAGTGATGCGTGATCGAATCGCCGATCATGATCAGGTCCACATTTCCCTGTGCAACTCTTTCATTGATCTCGTTATTTCGCGGCATCCACCAGCTCTGTGCCCATACAGCTTTTTGGGTTTCGGCGGCCAAAGCACTGTGACTCCTGGTCGCAACATCAGAAAAAGCGACCTCCCCAGCCGATGGGGAAGCAGTACACCCGCAAAAACAAACAGACATAACGCCAAGCAAACAAACTATAACAGCAAATCTAAATCGCATAACATTTTCCAAAAAAATAAGTTAACTGAAACTAAATAATAGCAATTTTCCAAAAAACGACAAACAATAAAATTACTTCAGGAGATTTTTTATGTCGTTAGCGTATACCGGTTCTATTACGCATTTTTTCAGGCCTGTTTCGTGGAGGTATTTTACCTGGTGGCCCTGATAGCGTGTTAGTATTGCTGCTGTGTTTGGGCCTGATTTTTCCAGCAGGTGCCTGCATCTTTGTATTGAGATATTTTTGTCCTCGGAGGCATGAAAACAAACGATGTGGCTGTCCGGCTGGTTTGCGGTGAGGAATTCTTCAAAGCCGGTTATCTTGATTTCTGCGTTGTTTTCGAGGATTACGTCTTTAAAATCGTCGATTTTCGCGAAATCTTCTTTTATCGCGATAAACTTTCCGCCGGTGCCAACCGGTTGGACAAAGTCCTTGAACGGATCAAGCAGGGTTGACATGTCAATATCTTTGGCGATTGTTTTGAACTGCCGATTTGTCAGGCCCAGGGATTTAGCGAACTGGCGAATGTAATCCTTTTCGGCGGCGTCGAGTTTGTTGTCAACTTTGGCCATGACGACGAGTGATTTGAATGTGGCGATCGCTTTCGTGCGGTCGCTTATCGGGTAGAGTTTTCCTTTGTCGGCGACAACTTCTTTCATAAGTGCGTTCCAGTCCTCGATTTGCGCACCTATCGACTTTGCGGTTGCCGAAAGGAATTTTTTTTCACGTTCTGCGATATCCCCGTCGCAGCACATCATCCAGATCATGTTTTTAATATAGTTAAGTTTGTCCAAACTAGCGCCCATGATTTCTCCATGTTGAGATCTATTTTTCACCGTTATCAGGGTGGGTTTTTCTGTCAACGGGTAGTTTATTTTCCGATTTTACATCATCATTGTTATTTTTTCCATTATTTTTATTGATGCCGATCTTTTTTTCGTAAGCTTCCACGGCTTGCTGTTTTTGCAACTTAGTGAGATTTTTTTGCTTACTCAGAATAAGCTCGAATAAGGCAAGTTGGCAGGCCTGTTTTATTTCATTGACCGCTTTATTTACTGCGCCTGGTAGAAACGGGGCAGCTATAACACGTGTCAGGCCGCCGACTTTTTTGGCCTTAAAAACTGCGTCGATCATATTATTGACACCGGCTTTCATGTGACGTTCGGTTGGGATTATCATACACCAGCCTATGTTTTTATCAAAACCTTCATCGAATCCATCGGTTATCTGGGGGAGCATGCCTGTTTCAAGGGGTATTGGTGCCATGGCTAGTATATTGTCAAGGCTTAGGCCTAGTTTTGCGATTTCCTTTTTGGTTTTAGACAGTGACTCATTGAAAGAGTCCAGTTGGGCCTGAGTTGCATCGTTGCTGTCAGTTATTTCGGCGGTCTTTACGATCTGGAGGAGCTTTTCCATGTCAAAAAGAGTTTTTTCTTTTACATCCATGACGATTATTAGTCCGGGACGGATGCTTTGTGATTTATCAGAGGAGAACTCTTTGATGACCTTGCGAACTAATTTATCAATCTTGTCCGCTTCGGAATTTGAGCCGGAGTATATGAATGTGTTGTCATAAATATACAATTTTCGTTTGTCAAGCTTTTCCGGCCAGTGGTCGGGGATGTCTTTTGCAGGTTTCTTTCCCCACCATCCAAAGCAAACGGCCTGCGCAAACAAAAGGCTCAAAAGAACTACTAGGTATACTTGTCTATGCTTTTTCATGATTGATCCTCATTATTTAGTTAAAGATTCTACACTGGAATTAGCAATTAATCCAGTATCACACTAATTAAGACGCAAAATTAAGAGAAAAAATCACAAATTTACAATTTTTATTTAAATGGACACTCTCGTCCTGGATTAAGCTTTGGCTAAGAGTTCGTAAGTGATAAGTTGGAGTATTGCTATATTTGATTGAAATTTATAGGTATGAGGGCAATTTGTGGTTAATCTTTCTGTTCTCATCGAATGCCGTAGAAATTGCCGGCAGGAGGCAGGTAGTACATTTCCCAAAAAAACCTCGCTCATTTTTTTTTACAGCCTATTGATTTTTTATTTGTATAATTTGGTAATTTTGGTTAATATATATACTGCTTTAAAGTGAATTTATTTACGAGAAAAGGTGTCTAAACCCTTAATATCTCTTTATACAATAGACATTATTCATTTCAAACTGGCCAATTGGTCAGTTTGAGTTAATTATTTATTTTTCCGGGAGTGTTGTTATGAAGATGAAAATGTCCTTATTATTAGTTGTTATGATGGTTGCATTTGTGTTTGGCGTAACGGTATGTTCGGCAGAGCCTTTGAAGGTTTTTATCCTTGCCGGTCAGTCCAATATGCAGGGTCAGGGTAATATGTCTCCGGTTACGACCCCGGGGACGCTTGAATATATCGTCGCTAATGAGCCTCAAACATTTGGGCACTTCAAAGACGGCGGCGATTGGGCCGTACGCGACGATGTCTGGATTTACTATGAGCGCGACACTTCGACCACTATCAAAGGGGGACTGACGGCCGGTTGCGGCGCCAGCAGTACAACCATAGGCCCTGAGCTTCAGTTCGGTAATATCATGGGCGATTATTTTGACGGGCAAGTCCTTATCATCAAGACGGCATGGGGCGGCAAAAGTCTTGCGGTTGATTTTCGTCCTCCAAGCTCCGGTGGAACAGTAGGGCCTTATTATACGCTAATGTTGGATATTGTTGATGATGTCCTGACAAACCTTTCAACGTACTTTCCCGCTTACAATCCTGCCGACGGATATGAGATAGTCGGTTTCGGATGGCACCAGGGTTGGAACGACCGTGTCAATCAAACTTTCAACGATGAATATGAATACAATATGGCAAATTTTATCAATGATGTCCGTGAAGCTTTGGGCGTAGCAAACTTGCCGTTTTCAATAGCCACAACAGGAATGACCGGCTGGACCGATACTCATCCACGTGCACTTTCGCTAATGGAGGCGCAGCTGGCAATGGAAGACTTTACTAAATATCCCGAATTCGAGGGCAATGTCGCTGTCGACGATACCAGGGATCACTATCGAACGGTGGCTCTGTCACCGGCTAACCAGGGTTATCACTGGAACCGTAATTCAGAGACTTATTGCCTTATAGGCGACGCATTGGCAATGCAAATATTAGAAATTCTGGAAAATAAATTTCGTGATAAGGTAGATATCAATAGTGACAGTTCTGTTGATAATGTAGATTTTGCTGTGTTTGCATCAAATTGGCAGCAAACCGGCTGTGATCTTTGCAATGGGGCGGATCTGACTGGTGACGGCAATGTTGATATTGACGATCTTTTGATTGTTGCTGACTATTGGCTTGGTGACTATTGCGACCTTTACCTCATGGGCCAGTGGGATATGAACGGAGATGCCCTTGACAGTTCGTATTATTCCAATCATGGTATTGTTTATGGTTCACCGGTTTGGAATAATGCCGGGCATAGCGGCGGTTCAATGATATTTGACGGCGTCGACGATTATATCGAGATAGAAGGCTATAAAGGTGTAGTCGGTAAGCGATCAAGAACTGTGTCGGCATGGATCAAAACATCTACAGTTTCCGGAGTAATTATTTCATGGGGCAACAGTTCCTCCAATGGCAAAAAATGGATTGTTAGAGTCAATAATGACGGGGCGCTCCGCGCCCAGGTCATAGGTGGGGACATTTCTGGTACAACCATCCTGACTAAGGATAATCAGTGGCATCATATCGCGGTCGTATTGAACAGCGACGGATCACCGGATATTTCAGAAGTCAAATTATACGTTGACGGGCAACCCGAAAGCGTTGCTTCTGTAAAGGACGAGCTTATTAACACTTCCAGTGACCAGAATGTAACTATCGGCGTTTACCAGGCAGACAGCCCTCCCTTTTTCAATGGTCTGATCGATGATGTGAGAGTATACAACAGGGCTTTAACTGACGGAGAAATTCAAAAACTTGCTGAATGATATTTTCAGGAGCCTCGGAGACAAAATAACTCTATACTTACCAATTTTTACCAAGTCAGCCCAAAATCTTAGGTTTCCTGGCTTTTTGGCAGACAATTTCATGCTCTGTGAAATAGGCTGGTGCAGTTAATCTGAGATAGTCGTTAAATTTTGGAATTTTGGTTACGTGAAACTTCTCGGTAAAAAAATATCTGGGACAACTCTGTATATGACGTTTCTGCATGCTTTGTTGCTTTGCAGTTTTTTCTTTTACATCTGGCTGTTTGGAGATACTCGCCTGATTTATCACGCTTTTGGGCGATTTGTTGATTACCCGGCATTTTTTACCGGCTGGAAGTTTTTTGCCACGACAATAGATCACCCCGGTGGTGTCGTTGAGTATGTAACGGGATTTTTGTCGCAGTTTTATTACTATCCAGTGGGAGGGGCGATAGTTATCACCATAGTCATTTCGCTGACTTGTCTGGCTACGGCAATGCTTGTCAGATTTTCGGGGTTTAATTGGCTCGTCGGGATTGTCGGCTATACTCCCGCGATATTCTTTCTTGCAATGCACGCTCAATGCGAACATCCTTTAGGTTTCTTTGTTGCTTTGCTTATAAATCTGTGGGCTTTGCTTGTCTATGAAAAGATACGAATGCAAAACTTTGCGTCCCGGGGTTGTTTATTTCTGCTGATTTTTGTCTTGATGTACTTAGTGGCCGCGGCGGGTGCGTTTATTTTCGCAATTCTGGCAACCGGTTATGAAATGTTTATTCGGCGGCGATTCTTATCAGGCGGGGTGTATATTTTACTGACAGGCCTTCTCCCGATGGTTGTCGGATGGTGCTTCGATCTCAGAGCAACGGATATCTATCTGTATTCGCTGCCTTTTGATCCGAATTTGCTGACTTTTGAACGGGGATTTAGTTTTGATTCAAAGATGAGTGCCGGAGCACTGTACGTTTCTATCCTGTGTATTTTGCTGGGTTTGTTTGTTTGTCAATTATTCTTTAGCAAAGAAATACCTAAAAAAACTTCAACCAATACAGAAAAGATACGGTCGGGATGGCTAAGATGGCTCGCTGGTCCGGTTATTATTGCCGCTGCGATCGCGACAGTTTTTCTTTCGACCGGTACAGAAAAACAGCATCTACAGGCTGATTTCTATGCAGGCAACGCCATGTGGGTAGAGTTGTTGGAATATGACAAACGTTTCCCGTTAGTTTCAAATAACCCTGTTGGCAATCACATCATCATCCAGGCACTGTATCATACCGGCCAGCTCGCCTCGGAGATGTTTTCTTACCCTTATTTCAAAGAAAGCCTGTTTATTCCTCCAGAAAATAAAGGCAATGTGCGGGGATACCGAAGAGGCATATATTCCATCCGGCTTTTATTATTGCTGGGAAGAGTTAATGTCGCAGAAAAAGAAGCGTACGAAATTATGGAAAACACCGGTGAATATCCGGAACTTCTTTGGGAACTGGCAAAAATTAATATTGCCAAAAGACAACCGGAAACCGCGCGAGTCTTTTTGGAAATCCTTTCAATGGACTTAATACATGGCAAGAAAGCAAAAAACATGCTGAAACGACTTTCTGAAGATCCTGATCTTGGAAACGATGAAGAAATCATCCGTCTGCGATCGGTTATGATCAAGAAAGACCATGACGGTTCTGAATCCTTAGAGACCCTTATGTCGGATCTTCTTGAGGTAAATCCACATAACAAAATTGCCTTTGAGTACCTGATGACTTATTATCTCATGGCGAGGAAGGTTGACAAGATCGCTGAAAATATTTATCGCTTACGTGATTTTGGTTACAAAAAAATACCGCGGCATTATGAAGAGGCGATCATGATTCACATAGGCAAAACCAAGGGCACGGTCAACGCGCATGGCTGGAAATTAGACCCGCAAAATGCTATAACAGCGAAGCAATTTATGACCGCTATCAGATTCAACCCACCAGCCAACCCGTCATCGGCAGGAACGCTGGCACCGCAATTTGGCAAAACCTATTTCTTTTATTATATGTTTAATCAGTCGGGGGTAGGAAGATGAGATATCAATCCCGTTACCTCCTTATGATTTTTGCAGTTGTCGGTTTAACCGCGATCTTTTATGTCCTTATGTCGGACGAGGGCGTAAACATTGAGACATACACTGACATATCCGGGACGCCGCCTATTTATCCGGATTATACCGATCTGGTCATTCCGTCGAATATCGCGCCTTTGAACTTTGAGATAAAGGAACCCGGAGAGAAATACTATGTTCGTATTTACACCTCTGACAAGCAGGAGATCGAGATTGTCAGCAAAGAGTCGGAAATCAAAATCCCTCTCAAGAAGTGGCGAAAGCTTCTAAGAGCTAATCAAGCTAAGGAGTTATTTTATGATATTTACGTAATGAACGCAAAAGGCGGCTGGCAGCGTTACCGAACGATATCCAATAATATCGCCGGCGAAAATGAAGACATAGATTCGCATCTTGTGTATAGACGTTTGAAACCCAATTACAACTGGTTCAGGAACATAGGTATTTATCAGCGTAATCTTGAAAATTTCGATGAATCCGTTGTAGTACACGGCAAATCATTCGGCAACAGTTGCGTTAATTGCCATACCTTTAATAACAATAGTCCGGAAAGTATGATATTTGGATTTCGGGGTCAGTTTGGCAGCGACACAATAATGCTTAGCAATGGAACGGCGAAGAAATTAGGCACAAAATTAGGTTATACAACCATCCATCCCAGCGGTAAACTGGTCACCTGTTCTATCAACAAGGTTCGCCAGTTTTTTCATTTTGGTGACAAAATGGAAGTTCGGGATGTGGTTGATCTTGACTCGTATATAACTTCTTACGATGTTTCCGGGAAGGTTGCTAAGACAACTGCCGCCCTATCTGATAAACAACGCCTTGAGACTTATCCCACCTGGTCGCCGGACGGCAAATATTTGTACTTTTGCGAGGGTCCGGTTTTGTGGGCGGATCGCGACAAAAATCCTCCGGAGAATTACGAAAAACTCAAATACGATCTGATGCGAATACCTTATGACCTGGAAACTGACAAATGGGGTTCGCCTGAGACAGTGCTGTCGTCAGCAAAGACCGGATTAAGTATTTTGCTTCCGAGGATATCTCCGGATGGCCGCTTTTTGTTATTTTGCATGTGCGAGTATGGCTGTTTTCCAATTTATCAGCCCAGCAGCGACCTCTATATGATGGATTTGACAACGAGAGAGTTTAAGAAACTCGACGTTAATAGTGATTTTTCCGAATCATGGCACAGTTGGTCGAGTAATGGCAGCTGGATAGTTTTCAGCAGTAAACGTCGAGGCGGACTTTTTACACGCTCATACATCAGTTATGTCGATTCTCAGGGAAAAGTACATAAACCGTTTATTCTTCCGCAGAAAACCAGTGCATTCTATGACTCAGTTCTCGATACATTCAGCGTTCCGGAACTGGTGACCGGGCCGATAGAGATTAGCGAAAGGGAACTTGGCCGAGTCATTCGGTCCGCAAGCAAAACTAAACTTAAGCTTCCAATTACCAGTGCAACCCCCAAGGTTGATACCGAAGGTCCTTGGCGACAATAACGCTGGAAATCCATTTAGAATACAGGCAGTACATTGCCCCAAAATAATCCGGCTGACTTTTTATAGTCTATTGGTTTTTTCCCTATTGTAATTTGTTGATATTAGTTAGTGCATTAATACTGCATGGGAAGATTGGGTTATTTTGTCTCCGAGGCTCCTGAAAATATCATTCAGCAAGTTTTTGAATTTCTCCGTCAGTTAAAGCCCTGTTGTATATTCTCACATCATCGATCAGACCATTGAAAAAGGGAGGGCTGTCTGCCTGATAAACGCCGATAGTTACGTTCTGGTCACTGGAAGTGTTAATGGGTTCGTCCTTTACCGCAGCAACGTTTTCGGGTTGCCCGTCAACGTATAATTTAACTTCTGAAATATCCGGTGATCCGTCACTGTTCAATACGACCGCGATATGATGCCATAGTTCGTCCGCCGTCAAGTTGGTTGTACCAGAAATGTCCCCACCTATGACCTGGGCGCGGAGCGCCCCATCATTATTGATTCTAACAATCCATTTTCTGCCATTGGAGGAACTGTCTCCCCATGAAATAATTACTCCGGAAACTGTAGATGTTTTGATCCATGCCGACACAGTTCTTGATCGCTTACCGGCTACACCTTTATAGCCTTCTATCTCGATATAATCGTCGACGCCGTCAAATATCATTGAACCGCCGCTATGCCCGGCATCATCCCAAACTGGTGAACCATGAACAGTGCCGTCATTTTCATAAGATGAACTGTCAAATGCATTTCCGTTCATTTCCCAGTGGCCCATGAGGGAATGATCTGAATAGTCGCCAAGCCAATTGCCGGCGATGATCAAAATATCGTCAATATCAACATTGCCGTCACCGGTCAGGTCTGCCCCATTGCAAAGGCCACAGCCGGTTTGCTGCCATTTTGAAGCAAGCACAGCAAAATCTCCATTGTCAACAACACTGTCAGAATTGATGTCTACGTTACAAAGCCATGGGTCCGGAATGCTTGTGTCGATAAAATCAGTTAATTGAGTCGCCATAGCTGCATGTTGGGCAATATTTGGATGGACATAACTGGTACATGGAAAGATAAGGCTATATACTTTAGAATCGCCGTAAGTGGTATTAAGTTCGGAAACGGCATTTTGCAAATAACCGGGCCACGGTGAGCCTGCCTGAGTGGCATTCATACTTCCTAAAGCAAGAATAATGTGAGCATTGGGATAAAGAGAGCGAATCGTTCGTGTAAAATTAATATAATTCTGTTCGGCACCTGCCTTGGTGTATGGGCCTATAGAGTCATTTTGTCCTAAGTTAATTACTACGATATGGGGTGTCCACTGATCGAAATCCCAGTACGTTGTCTTTGATCGCTTATTGTAATACAGAGTCTGCATATTACCGCCAAACCCATACGGGTCCAAATAAATGCCTATTCCGCTTATTGCGATGCAATGGTATTCGGCATTAAAGTTTCTGGCAGTTATCGCGGCATAAGTGTAATAATTATCTTTGCCAAAAGCGGCACTGGT
>JAIPFN010000157.1 GCA_021736615.1 Phycisphaerae bacterium
CATTAACAAAGACAAGGATCAGAGCTATTTTATTTATGGGATTCCGGCGGCGAAGGTCGAGCATCTGTATCTGCCGCTTGGCGGGCTGACAAAACCGCAGGTTCGCGAGATTGCCGCGGGGATCGATCTTGGCGTTGCAGAAAAGGCCGAGAGTATGGAGCTTTGTTTTGCAGGCGAAGGTGACTATCGCGATGCGCTTGGATTGGACAATGCCGATAGCGAAGGTGATCTGGTTGACATGCAGGGCAATAAGATCGGCACGCATAAGGGAGTGGCAAACTATACGCTGGGCCAGAGGCGAGGGCTTGGGTTCGCAGCCGGTGAGCCGGTTTATGTCGGCAGGATCGACCCGGTGAAAAATATTGTCGCTCTTGGCACGCGCGATGAGGTTACGGAGAAAAAGGTTGCCTCTGAAGAAACGAATGTGCTTGTTGCCGATGAGCTTTTTGTCGGGGCGAAACTATTTGGAAAGATTCGGTCGGGCGGCGATCCGAGGGGATGTGTTGTTACGGAGGTTAGTCCTTGGAAAAAAGGGGACAGGTACAACCTGCCTTCGGCAGAACGTAGCCAGTCCCCCTTTTTCAGTGTTGATTTTGACGAGCCGGTGTTTGCGCCTTGTCCGGGTCAGCGGATCGTTTTGTATAATGAGTCGGACCATGTTATCGCCGGCGGGGTTATTGTTTGAGGCTTTTGAGCGTAATTATGGACATGAGGTACATGAAGAAAGGACTTGAAGATCATGAAGAAAAATAAAGGTGAGAAAAACGTTAGTATTACTCGCAGGGGTTTTATTGCTGGAGCGGCTGGGGGGCTTGCGGGTTTTTCTATTATGAAGCCTTCGTTGGCTAAGGGGTTTTCGGCTAACAGTAAGATCGAGGTTGGATTTGTGGGTTTTGGCGGGCGCGGCAGTTTGATTGCCCGTTTGATGACCGCCAATCACAAAGGGTACCGGATCGTGTCGGCGGCCGATTATTTTGACGGTGTCGTCCAGGAAGCCGGTGAGAAATTCAATGTGGCAAAGAACCGGCGCTTTTCCGGGCTGAATAGTTATAAGAAAGTTATTGACAGCAAGGTCGATGCGATGTTTTTTGAGACGCCGCCATGTTTTTTCCCGGAGCATGTCGCAGCCGGTGTCGACGCGGGGTGTAATGTTTATTTCGCCAAGCCGGTTGCCTGCGATGCTGCGGGGACTTTGTCGATACTCGAATCCGGTAAAAAGGCTACGAAAAACAAGCAGGTCTTCCTGATCGATTTTCAGGTGCCGACCAACGAGTTCAATATTGAAACAGTCAAACGCTGTCATGAAGGTCAGATCGGTAAAGTCGGGATGCTTAGCACTATTTATTGCGATGAGGCTTTTCGTGATCCGCCGAAGACGGAAAATATCGAGAGCCGTCTGCGGCATCTTGTCTGGGTTAACGATTTGGACCTTGGCGGAGGTTATCTGGTCAATGCGGGCATACACGGCGTCGATGCCGGGCTGTGGGTCGCAGGGGCAAGGCCCGTAAGTGCTATGGGGTCATCGCGGCAGGTTGCAAAGCATAACGGCGACAGCCGGGACGCTTATTCGATAACCTATCAGTATGAAGACGGGCTTGTGCACAATCATCGCGGCGAGCATATTCGCAATACGCATGGGTTTACGTGCCGGTGTATGGCGTGGGGCGATGCGGGCTATGCCGAGATCGGTTACACCGGACAGGCCTGGCTGCGCGGCAATAAGGGGCGTTATGTTGGCGGTGAAATTAAGGGGCTTTACAATGCGGGCATTGAATATAACCTCAGCAAATTTGAAAAGGCTATCCGGGAGAAAAACTTTGAAAATGATACGCTGCAAAGAGGCGTCGACAGCAACCTGGCGGTGATACTGGGCAGAGAGGCCGGCATGCGGAATGGGTTGCTTACGATGGAAGAGTTGATCAAGGAAGACAAGAGGTATGAGGTCGATACGACAGGGCTAAAGACATAACGCTTTTTTGAATATCCAACATCCAACAAGGAATATCGAATTACGAAGTAAAAGCGTGCAGGCCTGATTGTTTTTCATTGGTTGTTGGTTATTCCTTGTTCGCTATTGGATATTCAAAAAGTCAAAAGCGGCTTCTTCTACCGATAGAAATTTTATTTGGTAATTTTTCACTGCCTACCTATTAACAAAAAATGCACATACTGCAGGCATCAAATGTCATGATAAACCCTGAATTGTCAAGCGTACTGTAAAGCGTTGTGGATGTAACTTTCTTGTTGGTAATAGTTTAGAGGTTTGAGCTTGTTCTGGTATAGCTTTTGCTATGTATTTGTTTAGTATTGATAAAGCAAAAGTTACTTCATGGCTGGAAAGGAGATTCCATTCTATGTGCGAAAAACTAAAAGATAAAAGAAAAATAAACCTGTCATCAGTGCATCTTCTTTTATTTATATCAAGCGGATTGATTCTTACTGTTTATTGCTCTGGCTGTAGGGTTATCTCTCAGTCAATTGCTGAACCAACTCCCGGCAAGAGCAGCGGAATGGTTTGTTTTTCTGAGGACAGTTCAAAGGTCGTTTTTATATGGCAGGAATACTGGTGCGACATTTCTATGAACCAGAACCTGATGAAACGCAATGAATACCTGTATTGGTGCGATGTCAGAAACGTCGGCAAACTCAAACACGTTAAGGTCGGCAGTCAGGGCAAAGAAGCAGCGAGGTGGGGTTACAGTGTAGTGAGCAGTTTTAGTTCATCTCCAAATGCAAAATATGCTGCCGTTGAATTCCAGGGCAAACTGTCTATGGTCGATCTGGAAACGGGTAAGACAATGAAATTACCGTTGGAAGGACGGATTGATGTTAAAGGTTACATATGGCTAAACGATAGGGAAATAGCGTATGGAAGATGGTATGAAGATGAGGCATGGCGTTATTTGGTCTATAATGTTGAACAGGACAGAAAGAAAATTGTCCCTGTAAAAGAAGCTTTCTGGTATCCACAGGAACGTCAAGGGCCGAGAAATCTTTTACCATCAATTGCATGGGTTGATAGAGAGCAAGGAGACCGGCTTAGAGAAAATGCACAAAAACAAGGGTTCTTTCATGGCGCAAAACATCTGAGTTTTTTTAAAGCGCCTATTGCATCATGGGTAGGGATGCGAGAGATTCTCCCAACGCACAAAGAACAATTTTATGCTCTAAAAATTGGCGGCAGCGATGAAATATTAAAAAAGGTCCGCATTGGCAATTTAGTGACACATGTTAACACATTTGCAATTTCACCGGATGGTCGTTGGTTTGCTACTGTTGAAAATAGTTTCTTGACCGGGCCTAAGGTCCGGGTTTATGAGATTAACATTCCAGTGAATGAAAATGTCTACTAGTTGATGATGTTGGCAGGATGCCAACATTACGGATTTTTTTGCTTTATAGCGAAGAGGCGTTTTTGGGTTGGCAGGTATAGTGTTCCTTTGTGGGTTATTGGTGTTATTGCTTCTGATTTTAGTTTTGATCTGCTTATGACTTGTTTTTGTTTGCCAGCCTTTAGAATCCACAGGACCTTTGATTCTGTGCTTATGTATACTTTTCCATCGGTGACGAATGGGGAGGCGGACCAGGTTCCGGCTTGCATGTCGTGGGTCCAGTAAAGCTCGCCGGTGTCTGCGTCGAAGCAGTGGAGGTTGCCAGTGTAGTCCGAGATGTACAGCAGGCCGTCTGCGATTGCCGGCTCGGCGGTGGTTCTGTCTACCTTTTTTGATTCCCATATCTTTTTGCCGGTCGCTGCGTCTATGCAGGTTAGCATTCCCTGGCCGGGGCCGTGGATGGGGCTTTGGCCTATGGGCACGAAAATCCTGCCGTTATGGACGGCGGGGATGGAGATGATCTCGCTCGGGCCTTCGGGGGTGCGTTTTCTCCATGAACAATATCGCTGTGGTTTGCCGTCTTTGAAGCGGTACTCGGCGGGGTTACAGTCGTATTGCCATAGTTTTTTTAGTGACTGGGGAGTGTCTTCTGTTTTGGTTACAGGTTCGAATGCGTACAGGATTCCGTCGCCGCCTCCGAATAGTATAATGGTTTTGCCGCCGGCCTCTGCCTTTACCGGTGACGACCAGTTGCAGTGGAATGAGTTTTTGCTTATTCCTTCATTTTCGATGGCGGCGAGTTTGCCGGTGTTTTTGTCCAGTACGATCAGTGCCGGTGCGTTTGGTTTTACGATATACTCGTGTCCGCCGTCCTGGCCGTTGGAGGTGCATGCGTAGAGGTAGTCGCCGACGAGAAGCGGGGTGGAACCGCAGACGTCGTGGGGGGTGATGTCGACGCCGGTTAGCATGTCGTACTGCCAGATTATGTCGCCGTCTGTTTTCTGGAGTTTGTAGTCGGCGGGTGTTTGCATGTATTGGGCTTCTGTTTTGAACGGGCCGTCGTTGCCGTCTGTCTGGCCGTTGCGGTCGATGCAAAGGACGTCTCCGCGCGGGCCTACGATGTAGAGTCGTTTGCCGTCGAAGACCGGTTGTGAGCAGACGCCGCATCTCCAGATGTTGAAATGGGCCGGGTTAACCCGGCCTGCTCTGTTACGGGGGATGGGCAGCTGCCATACCATTTTGCCGGTGTCCGGATCAAGACGCATGAGGATACCCCCGCCGGTTTGTTTGACGGCCGGGTGCTCAAGATTGCGGTCGTCGATACCGATAAAGAGTTGGCCCTGGTCAATAATCGGGATGGTGTACTGGTGCGAACCGAGTTTGATCTCCCATAAGAGATCGCCTGCGTCGAAAGCGTCGGGCAGTGCCGAATATTCGGTCTCGGCTTTGATGGACAAAACGTTAGTAAGCAGAGTAATTACAAAAACAACTAATACGGCTTTATTGGACTTCGCACAGGTCATTTGATACCTTCCGACTATTCTTTGCTGGTAATGGTTTCTAATAGTTTAACCCTAATTTGGCAGCTTAACAGAAAAGAGCCAGGTTTTCAAGGAAATCTAATGTAAATGAAAAAGGCGTAACCTTTTTTGGCTACGCCTTTGTTGCATTGTACTCTATTTGCTGTTATTTCTTTTTTTGTTCTTGTGGTTTTTGGATGCGGACGTAGTCTGTTGCTTTCCACGGGTATTCGTCATCTATTAAGGTGCAGGTCAGTGTCAGTTTGATTTCGGTATTGTCGGTGGAGTTTTTAAGTTTTCCGACGGTTGCGATGATTTCATGTTTGTCGAACTTCAGGGTCAGGTCTTTTATTCCGTCTGGTATTCTACAGCATCTGTCCGGAGTTGCCGGGCATGAGACGTCTGCGTAATTGCTTCTTATCGGGGAAACGCCCTGCAGCCTGATTGTTGCGATGTCAACTTTCGAGACGTCGAATTCTTTGGTGCCGGTGATCGCGACCGTCAGCAAGCCCTTGGCGGTAACGTCAAGATCATTGAAGCAGTTGCCCGGCGTAATGTCGATAGAGATCGAAGGCGGCGGAGCAAGCATCCATTTGAAAACAGGCGGGCATTCGTTTTCATCGATTTGCCAGACTGTGTAAAAATCAAATCCTTTGAAAGTCGCACTATTGTTCATCTGGTCGGTTGTTTTGCCAATTCCCTTACCGGAATCTCTTTGGCCGGAGTTTTCGCTATCGTAGTAACTTTCTTTGATGGAACCGGTGCTTGTGACGGGAGGTTTTTCTGGTCGTCGGACAGGCGCGCCGGATGTGCCTGTCAGGCGTTTTAAGGTCAGGGACTCATCGTTTATTGTGTTGTTACTTCCGACCGTTGGGAGTAGTCCCCCATCTATATCTATGTGTAAATCAACATTTTTCCATTCAGCGTTTCTTGATGAGGTTGTTTTGTCAGTTCCGCAAAATCCGCCGATTCTGTGGTCGCCATTGCTGGACGAGACTTTTCCGGTTGAATAGCAATGAAGCAATGGCCCGTGATTTATTCCAACAAATCCGCCTATATGAACAGTTCCGCTTGCGTTTCCGGTTGCATAACAGTTTGTGATCACACCTGTGGTGTTGTCACCTATGAAACCGCCTGTCTGGCCGGATTTTGATTCGACATTTCCGGTGGCGTAACACTGGTCGATGATGTAATCGCCGCGGGTGGTGCCTCCCATAAATCCGCCGGCGTTGGAAATTGTTGAAGTTACGTCTCCTGTTGCATAGCATTGTTTCATTGTGCCGTATGAGCTGTTGCCGACAAACCCGCCGGTGTAGCCGTAAGAACCGAACACTTCGCCGGTCGCAAAGCATCTTGTCGAAGTGCCGTTCATGATGCCGCAAAAACCGCCGGTATAGCGGTATCCTGAAACTTTGCAGGATGAACTGGAATTGATAAGCCTGGCGGTGTTACCGGTTCCTCCGCACATACCGCCGCCGTAGTAATATGCGCATGTGACCTTGCCTGACGATTTGCAGTTTATTACAGTTCCTTCCGCCAGACTGCCGACGACAGAACCGGTTCCTTGATAGCCGCTTACTTCAACATCGCTTAAGTCAAGATTCATTATCTTACCATTGATGCCGACAGCTCCGAACAAACCGATGCTTGAATCATTGGGCCGGTTGATAAATAAACCGGTAATCTTATGCCCGCGGCCGTCGAATGTTCCGACAAATTTCTTTGTGCCGCCGTCTGCCCAGCTTCCGACGGGCTTAAAACCCATGCCGTCATTCCAGCCGGACGTTTCGGATGCGTCAATGTTTTTTCTCAAAACATAGTTCGCGTCGAGTTCGTCAGCCATTTCCTGAAGCTGTGTGACATTTGTAATGATGTAAGGCCTGCGAAATGATCCGAGTCCGCTTCCGCTAAAACTCCATGCCGGCCCGCTCATTACCAAAATAACGCATGCGATTAAAGCTGTTTTTCTCATGTCCTTGCCTTTCCTGAGCTAAATCCAATTTTGATTAAACGGTGAGTTTCAAGGATGTTTGGTTACCGAATATTTAATAACTCCTGTTTATATTATAATTGTTATTACCATTAAATCAATTAAAAAAGTGCGGGTTTGTCATTTTTTACAATTATTTTACAATTCGCCCTTAATAGTTCTGCGGACAGGATGCCGACTGTACCCGAATATCTACCAACTTAATTAGAATTGAATCTGTTTAAAAAAAAACAGACGAAACCCTGGGTTTTGAGTTTCGTCTGCGATTGTTTGTTTATGCAATTTTAAAAGCCGGTTATTCTGCCGGGGCTACGGCTTGAGCCTCAACTGGGGCGATGGCTGGAGGATGTTCGGGGTGATCGTCGTGGCTATGGTCTTGGCTATGGTCGTGGACCTCTTTGACTTCAGCTGGCGGTTCGGGCAGTTGTAGTTCCATCTCTACGACCTCTTCGACTGTGAAATCGCCTGTGGACAGGTCGGCGAATATTACCGTATAACCGTCCTTGTCGTTCAACCACCGCATCAGTATCATATCTTTGTCGGCTGGGGTTACTCTGTCACCGTAGTACGCCGGGTCCTTTTTCTCTGAGATAAGCGTAGCATAGAACATACAAATGCCCTGGATCTTCATCATCTCTGCGACCATTCTTTCCTGTAATTTTTCCATGGTATTTTCCTGGACTTCAGGCAGGGTATTCGGGTCAATACCGGCAGCTTTGGCTTCTTCGATCGCTTTGTTACGAGCTTTCATTTTTTCTGCTAACTGCTTTCCACTTCTTTTGGAGACATCTGTTATTACATCCATCATACTGAGAGTCTTTGGAAACTTTCCATCGTTGAGCGGGATCAATGTTTTCAATCCCTCGATAGCTGTATCGGCATTCATTTCCGGCATTACAAAATTAGCCATTTCTTTATAGTCATCGGGGATAACATACGCAAACTCGCTTTCGTCAATTTCAATATCCCATTCAAACCGGTCGATAACGGCTTTCATTTCCATGTCATTTTTGCCGCCGAAATCTATTTCCATTTGGACCGGAAGGTTGGTTTCGACATCAACCCATAACCTTCCGATACAATCAGGGAACATCCCTGCTGCCAGTTTGGGGTCATTGACTTCGATACCTTCAACTTCGACGCCGTCTATCTCTTTGCGTCCCAGCTCAACATAATCAAGCTCCATGAAATCAGCCACCATCTTCTTTGGGTCGTAAGATTCTTTTTGAGTCTTTTCACGCAGTTCATCGGTCAGGGTTATTCGCATATACTGTTTCTGTTCGGGCATAATGCTGACCATGGATTCTTCGTCAAAAAGCATGTAGATTCGAGACGCCAGTTTGCCGTCCATGGACATTTCCATTTTCATTCCGTACTCCGAGGAAGTCATGATCGTCTGGTCCATCTCCATGACCTTATCTTTTGGCAGGCCCGGCAGGCCCTTCATTGTCATGTGCATTTTGTATCTTACTGTTTTGATCTGCTGGACACGTTCTGCCAGGGACGCCCAGGCTACGCTGCTTCCGTCCGGCGAGATTCCCAGCATATACATCCCGAGAAAGACGCCGAGGATTATTACTGCTGCTGTTGCGAATTTTGTTACTTTAGTTTGCATGATCGTTCTCCATTGAATTGTTTTGGCCGTTTTGGCCGGTTGGGTTTGGGTTTTTTCCGGCGATAGACTTGACAGCAGTCCCTCCTTCGCCGAAACATACATGTCATCATCAACCGAAACCTTCGACATCTGACCGGCACAATCAAGTACCAGCCGCATGCTTTCCAACTCCTGCTTGCAGGATTGGCATTTTGCGATATGCTCTGCGACAATCTTAGCTTGATCAGGACTTAGATCGCCCAGTGCGTATGCCGCGAGTAAATCTTTTATTTCATTGTGGTTTGACATAATAAAACCTGCTTTACTGTACCGCCGGATAGAAGCCAACAGCACGTGTGTTACAAATATTCTTTAAACTCTTTTGCTAATTGCGTCAGTGCCCTGTGCATGTGTACCCTTGCTGTCTGCGGGGTGCACTCGAGTACTTCTGCGATCTGGGTGTAACTTTTACCTTCGATACGATTCATTACGAAAACTTCCGCTTGCCGGTCGGGCAGCTTTCCTATGCAGTCGGTCAATTTGTGTTTCATCTCTGTTGTAATCGCCCTCGTGTCTGCATTGCCGGTAATAGCGGCTGGCTCGGATATTGCGTCAATGTTGCGGATTTTTCCGGATACTTTTGCATGATCTATCGCCTTGCGGACTGCGCAGCGGTACAAATAGGCCGGCCAGCTGGTATCGCCGTTGTAACTTTCCCACCGCTGCCAGATAGCGGTAAATACATCCTGATGCACATCCTCAGCGGCGGCATAGCTGCCCAGAACACGGTAGGCAGCGTTTAAAACCAACCGACCGTGGTCGTCAACAAGTTGTGTAAATCGTTTATCCGGCAAAGTTTACGCCTAGGTTTAATTTCCATTTGGTTCGAACCAACGAGCTCTGTATATATAGAGGGGGGAGAGCACCGAATGTTTACAAGAAAAATATAAATTTATGATTTTAATCGAATGTCAGTATTACGAATGTCAATCCCATTCCTACGAGTATCCACAGGATGTCTAGCAATCCGAATGTCTGGGCGAGGCAGAACTTAAAGGACTTGTCGGGGTCTGCGAGTATTTTCTGGTGGTCGGCCTGGGTGATTAGTTTTTCTAGAACCGGGAAATATTTTTTTGTATTTTTAAGCAGCAATTTTTCCTGGTCCCAGTCAAAGGCTATGCCCGCGGCAGTGGCAACGGCCTCTTTTTTCTCATCGCTCGATTCGGTGATTTTCGGCATGGGCGTAGATTCGCCAAGCAGTATGCTGTAATCAGTCGGTGCGGTGGTGTTCTTCAGCATCGGTATCATCCATCCCCTGGCCTTGACGGCGTCGAGGTCTCCATCGTCGATCATAGACATCATCGCGACGCATACCTGGTAAGTTCCGTTTCTTGCGTAGGGTTTTACACTTTCTGTCTGGCCCTTGCCGCCGGCTTTGGAGTCTGCGATGATCTTGTCCATGTTGACGAGAATTTCCTCGTTGGATGTTTTGACGTAGTAGGGCCTGACGGAATAATTTGCGATTGCTGCTTTGGCAGCGCCGAGACCTGCAAGGCTGATGATCAGGCCGAGCAATCCAAGCAGAACGGTTCGGTTGACCATAAAGAGCCTAAGCCCCAAAGCCGTGGCGACGAAAAGGATGATCGCGAAAAAACTGAGTACGGTCTCCGATGATCTGGACGCGGCGACCCAGATTGCCGTTGTAATGCCTGCCGCCAGCAGGCTTGTCAAAAGCGACAGCGGAAAAGCGAGCACCGGCGGGACCATGTCGGCAAGTGACATCATCCCGGAACCGCTCTTGCCGTTTGAGTGCGATCTGGAGTGTCCTTTTTCTTTGGCCGCTTTCGGAGAGAACTTAACGGCTTTTGCTTTTCTGGAGGTCCTGTCCTGACGTGCCATCTGGATAGCCTCCATACGGCGGGCTTCTTCGTCATCCTGAAAATCTTCAAGGCCGTCGAAAATATCGGTTTGTGGCGGGTTCGGAGCCGCAGGCATTTCCGGGGTCGGTTCGACCTTGACCGGTGCTGACTGGGCGGCAGGAGTGGACGGTTGCGGAACCTGTATCGGCTCTTTGCACTTGCTGCATCGAACGCGGCGTCCGGCGTATTTGTCGTCAACTCCAAGCTTCTGGCTGCAATGCTTACAACGGAACTTGATCATTGAAATCTCCTTAAGAATTTACCCGTTAAGACGGACTTCCTCAAAGCTTAAACTATTTTAACATACTATAATGTACTAAGCAACGCCGTTTTTATTCAAATTAAAATAAAGCAGCTTTGGTTTTTATCACGGAATAACCTTGTGTCAAAAGTAGGTGATTTGCTCGGAATGTAGTGAATTGGGCACGGTTAAATATATTTTCAATAATATTAAAATTTTTTTGTAACTTTTTATAGCTTCACCCGTCTTGATTATAGAAGGAATGATGGGACTATATTCATTTTAATTATTTGAAGTGGGTTTCTGTTGTTAATACCAACAATTGAGTGATTAAAGGTCTTTAGGAAGGATATTTTGATGGACAAGAATTACTTTTTAAGCTTCGCTGTACTAACCACTGCGTTATTTCTTGTATCGTCTGTTTTCGCAGCCGGTACATACTCCGGCGGTGACGGTTTATCTGCGGGGACGGCATACCGGATCGAGACAGCCAGCGACATGCAGGAGATAGGCGCAAACGCCGATGACTGGGACAAATACTTCGTTTTGACCGCCAATATCAACCTGTCGGCGTATACCGGCGCATCGTTCAACATCATCGGCAGCGAGACAATACCATTTACCGGTGTTTTCGATGGCGGCTGCCATAAGATTGACAACTTCACCTATACATCAACCGACACGGATTATATCGCCATGTTCGGGCTGGTCGGGTATGGCGGTGTCATCAAGGATCTGGGTCTGACCAATGCAAACATTGATGCCGGAACAGGCGGCCTGGCGGGCAGCATAGCGGGTTTGAATCTGGGCAATGTAATGAACTGCTGTTCGAGCGGTACTGTAAACGGACAGTGGTATGTCGGCGGTCTGGCAGGTGAGAATGAGGGCAGCATGACGAACTGCTATTCGAGATGCTTTGTATTCGGAGAGTGGTATGTCGGCGGTCTGGTGGGAGATAATGTCGGCAGTGTAATGCACTGTTATTCGACCGGCGATGTTTACGGACTGTACTCGGTCGGCGGTTTGGTTGGGATGAACGTCGGCGATGCCGGCATAACCAACTGTTATTCGACCGGCTCTGTTGAAGGAGCATACTCTATCGGCGGGCTGGTGGGCAGCAGCGGCGGCAATGCCGGCATAACGAACTGTTATTCGATTGGCTATGTATGTGGCGACTGGTATGTCGGCGGTATGGTGGGGTATAGTATCAGCTGTATAACGAACTGTTATTTCCTTGACCCTGCAGGACCGGACAATGGTTGCGGTTGGCCTCTAATCGAAGTGGCTATGAAACAGCAGGCAAGCTTTGCGGGCTGGGATTTCGATCCTGACAGCGACCGCGGTTATTGGATCAATGAGAGATTTGATTATCCCAGGCTTTACTGCCAGCCGTTTGCCGATCTGGACAATGACGGTTATGTAAACCTTTCCGACCTTGCGATCATGTCGGCAGCGCTGGGGACAAGTGCAGGCCAGGCAAATTACAACAGTGCCTGTGACCTGGCAGGCGATACGAAGATAGACACAGCCGACCTGATCGCCCTCGCCAAAAACTGGCTCGCAGGCACAACACCATAAACCAAAATAAATACAAAACCCAAATGGGCTGCAAGCATAAAAACTCGCAGCCTTTTTTTACGCGCATCGTGCTGGGGTGAACGAAACGACCCTTCGGGTCTTTTTGGTAAAATTAACCCAAACCAAACCCCTGTCATCCCGAGCAAAGGGGCAAAGGCCCGAAGAGAGCCTGTTCCGATTTATCGGGAAGGGACCTCGTGCCTCAAAAAAACGCCTCCCCTCAAAACAACCGCACGACATTTAACCCCGGGTTCACCAACCCGGGGTTAAGCACTCCGAAGGAGTGCGCCGAACCTCACAAAAACAATTACCATAAACAGAAACCCGAAGCGCAAGCGCAGGGATAAAAACTCCCACAAAAAACATTTACCTTATACAAAACACAAAAACCCCGTCATTCCCGCGAAAGCGGGAACCTTGCCTCACAAAAACAATATCCCGTCACACAAACGCAAACCCCACCATTCATTTCAAACCTCTATTAATATTATATACCAATCCTGACCAACATGGATTCGATGGCTAAAACAAAAACATTTTTACCCATCCTATGCGACTTGTGCTAGATGTTGTATAATTATGCACCAAATCTATTCCTTAATTTTCTTTGAATGACGAAATAAACTGTGAATAAACTGTCACAGACATGTGCCGATAAAAAAAGCAACTTCTATGCAAGTAAACTAATGCCAAAGCCACCATAAATAACGAAATTGAAATTGCTTTTAAACAGCTCAAGTTGTACAGGAATGGAGTACTTATTGAGTTTAATAGAATTAGAAAGGATATACTTCTATAGAACCCGTATTTTGCTAAAAAAGGCATATATGATCCATCTATAATACTCCCCAGAAATCAAACCATGGTATAAGGTTGTATGATGTGCTATAATTAAAGCATCATTAAGTTCTTGTAGGGGTTAGAGTTATGGCAAAAAGACGGCATTTTGGTAAGGAATTTAAGGCTCGTGTG
>JAIPFN010000158.1 GCA_021736615.1 Phycisphaerae bacterium
AGACCGCGGCAGTAATTGTGGCCCACCCCGATGATGAAACTCTATGGGCCGGCGGAACCATTTTAATGCACCCGGAAATAGATTGGACAATTTTGACGCTTTGTCGATTGAGCGATCCTGACAGGTCACCTAAATTCAACAAGGTTGTCAGCTTTCTCGGTGCCAAAGGGATAATGGGAGATTTAGATGATGGTCCCGAACAGGTACCGCTTGACTGCTATGAAGTTCAGGGCGCAATAACCGAACTGCTGCCGTCGAATAATTTTGACCTTATACTGACTCATGGCCATAAAGGGGAATACACGAGACATCGAAGACACGAGGAAACAGGCGATGCCGTTCTCGACCTATGGAAAAACGATAAGTTGTTTGCCAAAGAAATCTGGAGATTTGCATACGAAGATAAAGGCGGCAGGCATTTGCCGCGGGCTATTAAAGATGCAGACTTGGAAATAAAACTTTCCGACAATATCTGGCACCGCAAATACGGCATAATAACAAATATCTATGGTTTTGATGTAGACAGTTTCGAAGCTAAAACAACGCCGAAACAGGAAGCATTTTATTGTTTTAAATCTAACAATTAAGGAAGGCAATGACTAATAAAAACTTATCAGGATCAAAAGAATTTCTAGACGAATTAGAAGGACTTGTAAGCAGTAACAACCGTATAAAGCAAGACCTCTTCGATACGTATAATGTAAAGCGGGGACTAAGAAACAAAGACGGTACCGGTGTACTCGTCGGCCTTACGGAAATCGGTGATGTACATGGATATATCGTCGACGAAAATGAGAAGGTACCCGATGAAGGCAGACTTCGGTATCGAGGCATTGATATTAATGATATTGTAAAAGGTTGCCAGAAAATGAGAAGGCCCGGCTTCGAAGAGGTCGCGTACCTGCTTATCTTTGGAGAATTACCTTCAAAGCAGCGGCTTGATGGTTTTATGAGTCTGATTGACGAACTCAGAGATCTGCCAAACGGCTTTATTCAGGACATGATAATCAAGGTTCCCTCAAGCGATCTTATGAATAAACTCGCCAGAAGCGTTCTTGTTCTTTACTCCTATGACCAGAAACCCGAAGACAGAAGTATGAAAAATGTCCTTCGCCAATGTATTCAGTTGATAGCACAATTCCCAAGATTAGTGGCCTATGGACACCAGGCATATACCCATCACTTCAAAAAGGAAAGTCTTTTTATCCATCACCCTAAACGCGGGCTTTCAACAGCAGAAAACTTTTTGCACCTCATTAGAGATAACGGCAAATATACCAGGCTCGAAGCCGAACTTCTCGATCTAATGCTCATACTCCACGCCGAACATGGCGGAGGCAACAATTCAACGTTTACTACCCGTGTCGTAGCATCGGCAGATACCGACGTATATTCATCTATTGCCGCAGGTATCGGGTCGCTAAAGGGATTAAAACACGGCGGTGCCAACATAAAAATGGTACAGATGATGGAGGACATTAAAAATAACGTTAAAGATTTTTCTAATGAAAAACAGATCGAAGATCACCTCGCAAAAATTGTTGCACGAAAAGCTTTTGACAAAACCGGGCTGATTTACGGTCTTGGCCATGCCGTTTATACAAAGAGCGATCCAAGGGCAGAATTGCTTAAGAAAAAACTGCCCAAACTCGCCAAAGAAAAAGGCTGTCTTGAAGAACTGGAACTTTACAATAAAGTTGAAGATTTAGGACCTCAGGTTTTTGCCGATATAAAGGGTTCAGCAAAAAATATTTCTGCAAACGTCGATTTCTATTCCGGTTTCGTTTACAGAATGCTCGGAATACCTGTTGAGCTTTTAACTCCTATCTTCGCTGTTTCCAGAGTAGCCGGGTGGAGCGCTCATATTGTAGAGGAAAAAATTTCAGGCGGACGAATTATTCGGCCTGCATACAAAAATGTCGCTCCGGTCGCTGGATATATACCCCTTAACGACCGATAAAAGTGTAATGAAAATCAATTTAATAAAGGAATCAATAATGAAAGTATTATTATTGTATGATTATCCCGCCTCACCGGGTGGATTGGCTACACAGGGACAGCTATTGCATCGAGGTCTTGCTGAACTCGGTGTTGACGTGCATTCGGTCAATTTCGAATCGGCTCAGGAAAAAGAGTGGTACTATAGATGGTTTCAGCCTGATGTTGTTCTGGGTGTTGGGTACTGGGGGCATACCCCGCATTTGATTATGCATCCCCAGAGATACGGTGCTCAGCCGGTACCGTGGCTGGTAGCTGACGGTTATATCGCGAACTTTCAGGAAATTCTTGAGGCTTTACCATTAATTTTAGTAACCTCACGATGGGTCAAGAAAATGTATATGCGAGACGGATTAAGCGGCAAAAATATTGAAGTGCTGCCGGTTGGCTGCGATACTGATGCTTTCATACCGAGGGATAAAAATGACCCGAAAATCGTAGCTGTCAGAGAAGCTTTAGGCGTTGCACCGGACCAGATTATGATACTCACAGTAGGCGGAGACGCCACATCAAAAGGTGCCCAGGAAGTAATGCAGGCACTGGCAATCAATGATACCAAAGCACCTGACTGGAAATATGTTTGTAAAGTTTGGCCGCAGCCTCGTACAGAGCATCAAAACATGATAGATATGCAATTGGCTACGCAATTGGGAATTGAAAAGAATGTTGTTTATACTTCAAATGTGATCTCCCGAAATTTCATGCCGTATCTTTTGGCTGCCTGCGATATATATGCCGCACCGTCACGCCTGGAAGGATTCGGTATGATACAGGTTGAGGCTAATTCCTGCGGTAAACCTGTTATCGGTATAAATGCAATGGGTCTGCTCGATACCATGGTGCATGGAGAAACGGCATTCCTGGCCGATGTAGCCCAGGAAATAAGATTAAGAGAAACAATTGTCGGAGACGAATCTGGATACCAGGAAAATCATAAAGTAACCTTCAAAAGCCCGCGAACTGTAGATTACAGAGCAAGCGTTCATGATATAGCGAATTATTTGATGGATCTTATGACTGACAATCAACTATGCGAAAAAATGGGACAGGCGGGCCGAAAACGTGTTGTAGAGTTATTTAATTATCGCGTAGTTGCCCAGAAATTCATCGAGATCGTTTCCAAAAGGCTGGGGATCTCATAATGAATAATAATGAAAAGGAACTTATTGAAGAAGCAAAACAAGCCGCTCTGAAAGTTTTACTCCATAATGCTCATGGCCCTTATAGGGGATTACCGAGAACTGCCGGATGGGGTTATCCGGAGCCTTATACCAGGGATTTGATGATATGCCTGCTCGGCGTTCTGGTTTCCGGTAATGATAAATTAATCGCATCTTACAAAAAAGTACTTGAAAAACTAGCCGAAAATCAATCTGAGCATGGCCATATTCCCTCATTGGTTCACGACCCGGAAGATCGAGGGGCAAGCGACTGTACTCCTTTGTTTCTTATGGGAGTCGGCCTTTTTAGAAGAACGACAGGCAATGATAATTTTCTCGAAACGGCCGTTGAAAAATCCCTTACCTGGATGAGGTACCAAAGCCCTTCAGACAGAATTATTGTAGCGCAGCTTCCAACAAGTGACTGGAGAGACGAACAATGGGTTATGGGATATGGTCTTTATGTAAACACTCTTGTATACATCTATCTGAAACTGCTGAACAGAAATGACGATGCCGAAAAAGTCAAAAATGAAATGGGACGATTTGCCATCGAACAAGAAAGACAGCACAAGCATACGCATGAAGGACTTTTGCTTCGCAAGAAACCCTATTATGCCTTATGGTCATACAAGGTTTATAAGAGTGAACGGTTCGACCTGCTTGGAAACAGCCTGGCAATTCTTTCAGGGATCGCGTCGCCGACAAGAGCCAAGTCAATGGTTTTCTGGATTGAAAAAGAATGCAGGCATTTGAGGGAAAAAGGGCAGCTGGCTTTAAATCTTCCTCCTAATTTCTTCCCATACATCCAGCCGGAAGATCCGGATTGGAACCCCAGGTACGCGATATACAATCTACCCGGTGAGTACCATAACGGAGGCATCTGGCCGTTTATTTGCGGCATATATGTCGCCGCTCTCGTTGCGGCCGGAAAGCAAAGATTGGCACAAATTAAATTAGTCGAATTGGCAAAACTCAACCGGTCCTACAGAGAAAAAAAAGTCAAATTCGGGTTTAACGAATGGATTAGTGCACAGGATGGGATTCCCCGCGGACAGGACTGGCAAAGCTGGTCTGCCGCGACGTATCTTTATGCCGCTAAATGTGTCGAAGAAAAAAGAACACCTTTTTTTGCGGAGATTCGAAATGGCTTATAACATACGAATAGTCAGTACCTATCCGCCAAGGTGTTGCGGAATCGGAACGTTTTCAAGAGATCTGGCCAACGCCCTTGAGCATTTCACAGGTGAAGTCGGAAACATTCGTGTTGCCGCGATTGACAAGGACAATCTACCGTATAATATCCCCGTAGATATTGTGATCGATCAATATAACCCAATCTCATGGAAATATGCAATTGATGATATTATTAAAAGATCCGCAGAAAGTTCAACTCAAACGGTAATATTGCTTCAGCATGAATACGGTCTCGATCCGGACGATAAGGGCAATGATGGCGATGGAACTAATTTCATCCGGATGGCGAAAGCTTTCCATGAAAAGGGGTTGATTACTTTTGTATACCTGCATACCGTTCTGGATACCCCGGATTCTCACCAGAAAATGGTATTAAAGGAATTGGCAGCTAATTCAGACGGACTGATCGTAACGACTGAAAGTGCCGTAACATTGCTCCATTCCGATCTTTATGATATCTCTCGTGACAAACTAAAACATATTGATCATGGAATTCGCATGTTTCAACCTTCGCAATATGACCGCCTCAATGTCAAGTCTCAGTTAGGGCTAAAAGACACACTCCTTATGACGACTCTTGGACTTTTATCTACTGACAAGGGGATTAAATATTCCATTGGCGGTTATGGGAAATTCCTCAATGAGTCTTGTACAAAGTCGCAACGGGAGAAAATGGTCTACCTTATTGCCGGTAAATGCCACCCGGAGTTTGTAAAATCGGACAATGGCCGGTCCTATCGTGAATTTATGCTTGAATTAGATAAAGCGCTTGATGATGCTAAAGTAGCATGGTGCCGAACCAAAGATATTACGGAAACAGATTTTTCAAAATACGATGTAGTTTTTTTGGATGCGTTTTTAGACGAGGACCTCTTGCTGAAGTTATATGCCGCGACAAACATGATGATACTGCCTTACCTTAATATGCAGCAGATGTCAAGCGGGATACTTGCCGATACCATCGGTTCCGGAAGGGTTGCTGTTACAACTAAATTCCGATACGCCTTGGAACTTATTCATTCCAACAAAAAATGCAACCCCGGAGTTGTGATGGGACGCCATGCCAGGGGCATATTGGTCGATCCCGGAATACAATCGATGGAACAAATTGCTCAGGCTATTGACTATCTTGTCTTTAATAAAAAATCACGCATTCGAATGGAAAAGCAGGCTCATCAAAGGGGTTTTCAGATGCGATGGTATAATAGTGCATGGGTACTTTTGCAATATATCGAGTTTGTCAACGACCAGAAAGAGATGTTTTCCGGAAGAGGAATTAATTTCACCCGAGAAAATATTTCGCCCCTGCAAAAACCATTTGCATTATAAAATATTCAAAGAGATGACCGAAAAGTCAGACAAAAATAACTGTTCGCCGCCTGCGACAGTTTCTCTTTGCACTGGCTTAGAAGGTGAGATATGAAAAAAACAATCATTGACAGATACGAAAAAACAGAAATCGGACAGGTGATTGTCGACGTCTCTATCGATTCGATAGAACACCTTTATCACGATTTTGACAAGACTGCCCCTTATTACCGTAAAGAACTGGATCAGGAGTTTGTCGACTATCTTACCGAATGTATCCGGGAAATTGGAAAACATCCTTTTGTCATTCGAATATCGCTTGAAAAAATGCCCGACGAAACATTAATCGAGCGGGTTCGAAAGAGCCTTAACAGCTACTATATTTACCTCAAAGAAATCGAGACTCGCTCCTTGAAGCTTGTTCTCAGGCGATTCGTTATTTTATTTGCGGCCGGACTTATTTTGTTGGTGCTTGCGATATTAGCTTCACGAAGATTATCTTCGAGCCAAGGGGTTATAGCCGAAGTATTTGCACGGGGACTAACAATTGCGGCATGGATTTCACTGTGGGAAGCCATTGTTAATATATTCTTGGAGTGGCGGCCTCATAGAGAAATTATTCGGCTTTACAATAGAATAATAGACAGCCAGATAGTTTTTCATTCCCGCAAATAAAAGGCCAACCCCGGCAGCCGTCTTTTTTATAAGACTTAATTATTCGTACTTCATATTACATTGTTTTCAGGGCTTATTTCGGTCAGTTTGAGTTACTAACTAAGGTCATCGCCAAACAACTGAGCGCTATGTCTCCGAGAGGCATTCTGGCTATGCATATACTATAGTCATGGCAACGCTGCTATTTCACCGTTTCACACATTATTTTTCACACGATAAATTTCACACGTTTTCTTTCACACCTCCTGTCTTTTCGGTAAAAAATTAAACCCCAGTATAAAGGTAGTATGGGTTTGTTGAATTTAGTAATCGCATATTTTCAGCCGAAAGAAAAGTTAAAAAGTGCGCAAAAGTGACCAAAAAGCGCGCAAAAATGCGCAAAAATGAAAATTTTTGACGTTTTTTCACTCCGATTTCACCCCAAAAACGCCAAAAACCATAGGTGGGAAATGTCCAGAATGTCCACTATTGGCGAAATTTCACTTAAGCAAACAACGCATCGACAAACTCAGCAGGGTCAAATTCAGCAATATCCTCCGGCTTTTCGCCCAGTCCTACAAATTTTACCGGGATGTCTAACTGGTCCTTAATCGCGATTACAATGCCCCCACGGGCGGTTCCGTCCAGTTTCGCCAGGAATATCCCCGTCACATCAATAGCCGCCGTAAACATCTTGGCCTGCATAATAGCATTCTGCCCAGTAGTCGAATCCAGCACCAAAAGCACCTCTGTAGGTGCCCCAGGTATCTTTTTGGCAACCACATCCCGTATTTTCGTAAGTTCGTTCATCAAATTCGTCTGCGTGTGCAGCCGCCCTGCTGTGTCCAGTATCAGGTAGTCAACATCCCGCGCAACAGCCGCCTCACAAGCATCGTACGCTACCGCACTGGGGTCCGCACCGGATTTGTGCTTTACTATCTGGACGCCAATCCGCTCAGACCATACCGTCAGCTGCTCAACTGCGGCCGCCCGAAACGTATCACAGGCCGCTACAATGACCTTTTCGCCGTTCTGGCTGAGTGTGTAGGCCAATTTGGCGATGCTAGTTGTCTTTCCGGACCCGTTAGTACCGGCTACCAGTATCACTGTAGGGCCGCTTTGGGCTGAGTTCAACTGTCTGTCCTGATGCGGCCAGTAGCTTTTTAGCTTGTCTTTGAGGAATTCCATGATGTCTTCGGTTTTTTCGATCTGCTTTTTGCGGTACGCATCCCGCAGGTCGTCCATCAGCTGATCGGTGGTTTCTACGCCTATATCGTCTCTTATGAGTACTTCTTCCAGTTCGTCGAGCAGATCCTCGTCGATCTTTCTGCCAATTGCGAGCACCGCGCCTAAACTGGTTGTGATCTTAGAGCGTGTCTTGTCGAGATGCTCTTTTAGATATTGTACTGTCTTTCCGAATATTCCCATTATTGCTCCGGGTTTTTTTAAATGAATAATGATAATTGTATAATGTATAATTAGAGAGTTTGACAGAAAACGGGTTGAATTTCAAGTATTAATAATTTTGTCTGTTTGGTTTATAAAATTCGTTTGACATGCGATTGCTATGGTGATAAATTTGTGCCATCGAAGGGCCACGGAAGGCATTTCTTCGCCGGCTATGTAAGCCGGTATCTTGCGAGGTTATTTTTTACTCACATAAATCATTGAATTGATGCTATTAATTATAGCACTGCCGGTTTACGTGTTTAGATTGTTCGGATTAGAGCGAAGGTATATAGTTTTGGCAACCAAGGGTATAACTGACATATTTTATGATATTCTCGAGCGTGTCAAGGCTCTGGACCCCATTAACACGCGCAAGTGGTTTGACGATCTTGTGGTTACTCAGTTTGACGGCGGGCATCTGGACATCGGCTGCCCTGACGAGGCGACCGCGCAGTATATGGAAGATAACTGTTCGAGGACATTTACCAAGGCGGCGCAAAGCATTACGGGCCATCTTGTAAGCGTTTCGTTCAGCGTTACAGGAAGTATTGCTTCGGGGCAGAGAGTTTCAAGTGCCAGGGGTTCGGTTAAACTTCATCCTGATTATACTTTTGAGAATTTCGTTGTCGGTCCGTGTAACCGGCTTGCACAGGCAAGCTGCGTGGCGGTCAGTCACTCGCCGGGTAATACTTACAATCCGCTTTTTTTGTATGGGAATTCCGGGCTTGGCAAGACTCATTTGCAGCATGCGATTTGTCACGGGGCGCGTAAAGAGGTTCCGGATATTTCGATCAAGTTTCTCAGCTGTGAAGAGTTTATTAACGACTTTATCCGGGCTATCGAAAAGGGTGATCTGGCTGAATTTCAAAGCAGGTATCGAACGGCAGATATCCTTGTGATCGATGACATTCAGTTTTTGCAGGAGAAGGAACACAGCCAGGAGGAATTTTTCCATACGTTTAACGCGCTTTATAATAACCGCAAGCAGATTATTTTGACGGCTGACTGCGCACCATCTGAACTGGCGAACCTTGAAGAGCGTTTGATCAGCCGGTTTAAGTGGGGGCTTGTTGCAAAACTGGACGCGCCGAGCTATGAGACGCGGGTGGCTATCGTTCAGAAAAAGGCCAGGCTTCGCGGGCTCGAGATTTCCGATGAGGTTGCCGAGTATATCGCCGGTAAGGTCAAGGCGAATATTCGCGAGCTTGAAGGGGCGATCACAATAGTCTACGCGGTGGCTAAGGCCAGCGGCGAGGGTATCACGCTTGATCTTGCGAAGACGGCTATGGGCGATCAGGTCGTGGCGAGCGAAAAGGATATTACGATCACGGCGATCATTAACGCGGTGACGGATTATTTTAATGTGCGGCTGACGGATTTGCAGAGCAAGAAACGCAGCCAGAGCATTACGCTGCCGAGGCAGATATGCATGTACCTGGCGCGAAATATGACCAGGCACAGCCTTGAAGAGATAGGCGGACACCTTGGAGGAAGAGACCACACGACAGTGCTCCACGCATGCACAAAGATAGCAGAGCTAAAAGAGAGGGACTCGCATACGTCGGGGCAGTTGGAAGAGTTGGCGGAAGCGATAACAAGGGCGTGATTAGTTTCTAGTTTTTGGTTTTCAGTCTTTAGGCGTGGTTTTGTTATTTATTTTTGCCATTTCCATCATGCACTCTACAATTTGATGCACATGCGTTGACGGATTGCATTTACTTAAATCGGGCTCATTTTTGTGTTGGCTTTTCAGTATTGACCTGGAGTTTTCAATAGCGGTGCGTGTTTTTGGGTAAATTGTATCGAAGAATTGGCAGCCGCTCTTTTCATACTTGTAACGCGTGTCTTTGAATTCCTGCCTTAATATATCGCGGATTTCTTTCTGGACAGATTGATAGTGATTGTAAACAGAACCAGTTTTTTTGAAGTGAAGTACGTACCAGTACTCAAAGCATGGGTTACTTATTATAAGATGAATATCACTGTCCCTGGCCTTCTGAATTGCTGCGTTAAGATTATCTGCTTGATGCTTGTCGATGTCTATCACGCAAAAAGTTTCGTCGTACGCATCACCGACAGGACTGATAACAGCAGCATCTTTCCTTTTATTTGCGTAGTTCACGACGCTCCTGGGATCGCTTCCGCATTCTTTGCCGCAAACTTCAACATTGACAGGTTTAATGTTTAGCTTCGAACGTAACTTCTTGAAATAATCGGTAGATGACTTGGCATCTTCGCAAACTATTAGGACCGTTTTGCCTGTAGTGCGTAAAGGTTTCCGTCGTTCGAGGTTCCTTCCTCTTACTTTTGGATTGTACTTTGAGGGTTTTCCTTTTTTACTTCTTGGTGCCACTTAGATTGAACCTTTCAAGGATGGGAATAGCTCCATACCTGCCCGCAAGATACTTCTTTTGCATGGCTTCGCCTTTTCGTACATCTTTATAATCCGCAAGCGAATACAACTGCGTAGCTCCATGTTTATCCTTCTCAGTAAACCAAACCTGGTCACGTCCAAATAACTCAGGATCAAGAAGTGTCGTATCGTGCGTTGTAAATACTAGCTGAGCAGAACTTTGGTTATTTTCAAATTCATAAACCGATTCTATTAGTTTACGAGTAAGCAACGGATGCATATTCAATTCTAATTCATCTTCGAAAAGGGTGTAGCCAAATACTATGGACACTAACAGTGGCCCTAGTAAAGAATAAAACCTTTGAGTCCCTTCAGATTCATCTTGAAATGAAAGAGTATATTTGCCTTCACAATGGGAAAATTTTTTACTATACGGTGGGTACTCAGTAATATATTTCCGAATATCATCCGGCATGTCTTTTGGGAATTTAGACTCATCAACATCAATTTTTTCAATTTCAATACCATCGATACCAAAGTCAGCTTTTTTTAATAAGTCCATGCCTAACTCGTGAGTTTCTTGACCGTCTTCCAAGTCTTTAGCATTAAAAAACATCTCGTCTGTTAAATGCACACCTAAGCCTTTGGATGGTGCTTCTCTAAAGTTTTCCTCAAACCATTTGTATATCTTTGATAGTTGTTCATGATCCCATTGAGCAGCTGTTGACAGGAATAACGAATTGCCCTTAACCTTTCCCCATATGGCTTTATTCTGTCCTTTAAGGGATGGACCAAAATATGGTTCATCTTCTTCGATATCTCTTTCGAACCATGTTTGCGATCTTCCTTTTGGCCATGATAGTAACCACTCTCTGGTTATTTTTTTACTAGTAGCAGAGAATCCATACTGATAGCGGATTTCTTCCATGAAAAAAGTTACTTCAAAAGTGCTTGGCTGTGTTTTAGTTTTATTGTCAAAGGCAAATGGAACGATTGGTAAAGATTGGTCTGGTTTATATCCAGCAGAGTTGCTAACGATTTCATTCATGGTAGCCATTGCCTTGATCAGATTGCTCTTACCGGAAGCGTTGGCTCCGTATACTACCGCGGATTTCAGGATATTGTATCCGCCGACTTCGACTGAATTGGTGCCCTTTGATTCTTCCGAAGTTGCGATAAGGCTTAGGACTTGCTCATCCTTGAATGATCTATAATTACTAACTCTGAATTCAGCTAACATTTGAACTTGTCCTCAGTTTAAGTGTAATATTTGCACTTTTCTTGCAATAACGCCTACCAAACAGCATTGTATCGTCATTTTATACTGAAAGATACAAAAAAAAGGGAAAAATATACAATTTTTAAAGTGCAGCCTAAAATCAGGACACAGTTAGTGTTTTTTCGATTATGAGAAAAATGCTGACTTTTTGCGGTTTCTGTGGTAGTTTACTCAAATCGGCCTTTTGGTTGTTTTGAGAATTATGAATTACGAATTGATTTGGATATTTGAGCCGTTTTAATGACTGCAGGCTCTTTCCTGTTTTCCCGAAAAAAGGGGACAGGTACAACCTGCCTTCGGCAGAACGTAGCCAGTCCCCCTTTTTCGTATCGAATTTTAAAATATGGAGATTTGATGGTTATTGTTGTTACTGGTATGGTAGGTATTGATAAGAAGCGGTATCTTGAAAATCTTTGTGTTTTTTCGCGGGATATGGGTAAGAGCCTGACGCTTTTTAATGTCGGCGACGAGATGTATGCCGAGGCTCCGGATCTTGCTCCGGGTAAGATTCTGGATGTTCCTTTTCAGCGGCTGCGTACGCTTAGACGGAGCGTGTTTAAGGATATTATTGCCAAATCAAAAAGCGGCGGCGATCTTATCATCAATACGCATGCGACGTTCCGCTGGCGGCATGGGTTGTTTCCGGCGTTTGACTTTGATCAGATGCGGCGGCTAGACGCGGACATTTACATTTGCCTGGTCGACAGCATTGATGCTTTGCATATTCGGCTTGCGAGCGAACATGAGATCGGGCATTCACTGAAAGACCTGCTGGTCTGGCGGGAAGAAGAGTTGCTTGCGACGGAGTTGATGCAGCAGGCGGTGAACGAAAAAGCGGCGTACTACTGTCTTGGGCGGGGCGAGAATTCCAGTACTATTGAGGCGTGTCACAGGCTGATATATGAGCCGGATAGGAAAAAGGCTTATTTGAGTTTTCCGATCACGCATGTTATGGATTTGCCGGATGTGCTTGCCGAGATCGCCAGGTTCAGAGATATTATGAAGAACAGTTTTACGTGCTTTGATCCGGCGGATGTGGAAGAGGCGTATCTGCCATTTCTTGCGAGGAAAGCAGCGGACGCCGGGGAGGACCACGTTGAGCTTACGGCAATCGGGCAGAAGGTGCGGTTTACGGTGGGCGAGGTGCAGCGGGTTGAGCGGGACATTAACGCACAGATATATACGCGGGATTTTGCGTTGATCGACCAGGCGGATATGATCATCAGCTATATACCGGAACTGGCAGCGGGGAGAGCTGCGATATCGAGCGGGGTCGAACGCGAGCTTCAGCACGCTCACGAAGCGGGCAAGGATGTTTATGTTATCTGGACGCCCGGCTGTGAGCCTTCGGTCTTTGTTACACAGACGGCGACTAAGGTGTTTGGCGGGGTCGATGAGGCTGTTAGGTATTTTGAGGGTCGTTATTGAGTTGCTTTTCTTAACCGCAGATTCCGCTGATTAAAAAAACTTTTTTACAGAGAGCCTGAAGCAGCATAGCCGCAACCTAAAAGAGGTTATCCGCCTATTACAGGTCCCACCTTCGCGGGGATGACAAACAGGGGAAAGTTTTCTACACAGCATTCCTGGAACTTTTTGACATTCGGTTTTTGTTGAGGTTTGTTTTGATTTCTGGTATTATGGGTTCATCGGCTATTGGTGGGCCTTTTTTTGTTTTGTTAAGGTTAATTGTTTTTGTACGGTTATTAGCCCGGCGCTCGCGATTAGGGCTGC